>CALZJY010000201.1 GCA_945787925.1 uncultured Anaerosporobacter sp.
CTCAGGAGAAGCTAGAAAATGATTTAATTAAATTAGCAAATGCAATCGTAGCGGGAATCTTGGTTCAGAGAGCATATAATAAATACGGACAGGCAGAAAAGCCATCGGTAGAGGATGTACCACAAACGAAGGGAAATGATCCTGGAGTGCTAGAGGAACCTGAGCTAGAGACGGAAAATACGAATGGTTTTGGTGGAAGTGATGCTAGTAAGAGTGGTAATTATTCAAGCAGTCCGATGACAGTTGATGATTGGCATAATTATTTTAATGAAAAATATGGAGCCGATAATGTTACTTGGGAAAATGCATCAATTCAAGATATTGTAGATATGCCAAGTAAAATAACAGACTTTTCTCCAAAGCAGATATCAGATTTAGCCATAAAAAGTGGATGGTCAGTTGAACCGCTAGGAAAAGGCAGTTTAGCGGGAGTTCCATACGAGCGGGGTGGTGGGTTAAGTATGCATGCACCAAATGGAAGCTCTGTGTATATTCAGTATCATCTAGGTGGCGGACATCATGGAGAAATGCCATATTATAAGGTTTCATCAGCGAAAAATGGAATTGTACGATATTACATAAATGGAGAGAGGGCAAAATAGTGCAAAAAGATATAGAAGAAGTAATGCAATGTTATGATAGGTTCATAGAGATTGTTAAGCAGATGGCTATGGATGCAAAAGAACAAATAACTAAACTGAAAGGAACAGTTGTTGCAGATGAACTAGCAAGTGATTTTAGTGAAATAGGAATGATGTATGCTAAGGAATTGCTGGAAAGTGAGTGGATAACGCAGGAACAGTATGCTATTGTAAAGTCTATAGACGAAATGTTGACCAACATGTCTAAAAGAAATGAATTGTGGACAGAAGAAGCTTTATTAAATGCTGAGGAATGGCAGAATTGTAGAAAAAAAAGTAGGATTCTATTGCAAATATTAGAATAGTTTTTGCAAATTGAATATGTTGATGTAACGCACTCTTTAGTAATGCTAATGAGTGCGTTTTCCTATGGGAGAGAAAGATACAGATTACATGATTTCCTACTCCAAAGATGTCCAGCAAAAGGAGGATTAAGTGATTTCTATATTCATAATGATGAATTTCCAACAAGTTAAATCCAATGTACGTCTATTAATTAACCATCATGGCTATTGCGAAGTTATGATGCTAATTAATAGGCACCAGTGAAGGTTGATAGTAGAGCATTGGTATGTAAAGAAGGTATCAAATACACTTAGTAGCACCGTGATAGCAGAAGAGAGTTCAGGATCGCTTAGTCGCTTAAAGGCAGCCTTGTATCCGAGGAAGAACGTATTGAGATATAATTAATGATTTAGATGAAATCTAACAAGATTTACTTTTTTTCTACACATTTAAAATGCTAAAATTGTAGAAAGGAGGTGAATTATCCGATGTATAAGTTTATATCACCGAAAAAAATCAATGCTTTCTTTTACATAACAATCATAATGACAGCGCTATGGGAATTATATGGAAGTATTGTGCTTCACTCCGGTGAGGGAGATGAGCTGTATTTCATTACAATAGCAGTTACCATCCTAGGTATTTTTATATCATTCATATTACGTTCCTTATATTATATTGCACAGGCGTTAGAAGGTACATCCGAGCAATTATATGAAGTAAGAAGACAGCAAAGAAAACAAAGTGGAGAGTAGAAGAAAAAGAACATCCTGTCATAACCAGTTTGAAGGTATGATAGGATGATCTTTTTTATTTACGCGAACAACGAGCCAAAGTCCTGCTTGCATGACCTTGGCGACTGTCGCGATAACGAGAGAAACTCGCAAAGCGTGTTTCTTCTCGTTTACTCCGACTGATATTCAGGAAGAAATGGATACACTTGTTTGATCAGTCCAATGACTGCATCGACTTCGGATTCCCGCCAAAAGCTTAGTGTCACGTTTGGTGCGCCATCACGCATCCATAGGGTCAGGTAATTTAACTTAAAGACAGGAATAAAGAATTTTTTTTGCATAACGGTGTGTCTTTCCATAGCCCTTTATTTTTTTCACTTCTGCAAATTCTAGTCCCATGAAGTCCCGACCACAGAGAAAGAGGGGACTGTATTGCATCCCATGGAATTCAGGTGCATTCTGCATAAAGTAGTTGAGAGTTTCCACTGCGGCAATCCGGGAGCTTTGGCTGTTCAGATAGTTTTGAATGTTTTTCGTTCATTTGCATAGAACGGAGCGATAGAAAAGCCAGCCGATGAGAGCCGAAAAGACAAGACAAAGAGCAATGCTGATATCGAGACCATACTCTGGATTTCCGGATTGAAATTCAATGATCGTGTAACAGATGCATGCCGCAAAAAGCACACAAAGAATGGACGCGTTAGTCATATTTCTATGTACATTTCTCATAAGATGAACTCCTTATGTTTGCAGAAATCTGCAAGTTTTTATAGGTAGTATAAAGAAATAGCCACCCCATTTCAATGTAGTATCTTAAAAAAATTGCATAAGATTGACAAATAAAGGGAGAGTTTTATAATTAAATTAGATAAACAAATTACATAAATAAGGAAGGTAGGGATGTGTAACGTATGAAAAAAGGAGAGCAGTTTCTAAAAGGAGTAATTGGAAGTATTGTTTGTATTGGCATCGCATGGAGTACAATGAATCTGGAGGCACCAAAGGTAAATGCGAAGCAGAACCAAAGTGAAGAGCAGGCAAGAGTAATCCAGCTAAAAGAACAATATCAAAATGGAACGCAAACCGAAGAAGAAATCATCTCCGAATTATTGGAGCAATATGGTGTGAAAGAGTACATAAGCAAGCCAACCTATAATGCCGCATGGGGGAAGAAATATGATCCACAAGAGAAGACGGCGTTACTGAATAAGGTAGCAAAAGCGTTGATTGAGATTAAGGGTGGGGGTGCCTATATTGACAAGTGCTATAAGGAATATGAAACACGTTACGCCAATAATTATTATGACAGAAATAAGTTTACACATACGACAAGCTATAATGTACGGCCAGTAGACAATCCAGAGAAGATTGCAAGAGAGAACTATACGGAGCAGTTAGTAGCAGAGGAAATGGGAAAGATGGAATCTGCAGCAAATGCAATGGAGAATACCCAGCAAAGTTTAGCAAAGGCGGTATATGGAATGTTAGCAGGAATCCTGATTGGAATTTTAGCAAGGAGAATGCATATACTGTATAAGCGAAAAGCATGGGATTAAATAGGAATATGAAGACATAAAAGACCTAGAATGAAGTAACACTCTAGGTCTTTTATGTTTATACCGTTATTTTTTTTGAGTAAGCCTTTGTTCTGCAACGTATTGGGAAACATTGAAGGAGCGAATCGAGCCGCCAGAATGTTTCTCGATTCGGTCCACATAGGTTAGATACCATAAGACTTCTTGATCGACAGAATCAAAGGAGTCTCTGTCTAAGAGCTCGTCGATGGAAGGCGTAGTCTTTAGCTTTTCTTGAAGCTCCTTGTTGTTTGCGACGTAGTCTGCAATGGCTGGTGCAGCATCGGAAGAAAGCGTGCCAAGGTAGGCAAGGGAGTTTTCTTTTTCCGAAGAGGCCATATGGGAAAGGTTATAGGAAGCAATAAAGTAATCCACATGGGAGAAGGAAAATACCACATAGATCAGGCTTACTACGACTAACACGTATCGGTAAAGACCGAATTGCTTGTGGAATAAGGACCATACGACACCAGACATAAGCAGTGTAAGCATTACAAGGGCAACAAGCACGGATACTCGCAGGAATGTCAGCTGATAGCTGCCGATATAAAGCAGTAATCGGAGCCGTAAAGGCAATCGCAAGCAAGGAGTTTGCTTTTCGGTTGACAATCGATGGCATCACTGGCTCTTGGTTCGGGAGGCTCAGGAAATGGGTGATTCCACAGTAGGATGCTACATAGAAGAAGGCAAATAAGAAAATAGCATCGAACCAGTTCGTAGGCAGGATGATATGGGTAAACAGAGATCCTAGGTAATTGGAGAATACAGCATCGGCACTACTTAACACTAGCGCAAGGGCGATACTGCTTGGAATTGCCATGGCAAGTCCGAAAATAACATATAGAAAACGTTTATCTACCTTATGACGGCGTTCGCGTCCAAAGGAGAGGGCATCTATAAAGGGAAGATCGATTCGACCAACTGAGCTAAGCACTAAGTCTGCCATATGCCAGAGGTAGGTTCCAATACCCCAGCGCCCATCTTCATATACGATATGTAGGAGGAAAGAGAGAAGTAGTAAGAAAATGCCCGCATAATTTAATAAAATAATTTCAGGATTCCCAGTACAAGCGGCATCGTGATTCCCGTAAAGTTACGGTGCATGCAGATCGTACTAAAGAGTGCATAGAGTACGGAAAGTCCACCTAGGTTTTTGAATCTTGTTTGGCGTTCTTCGTCACAACGTTTTTTATGTTCTTGCCAGAGCTGTTGCTGCTCTGGCAGGATTGGATGTGTGAATGGAGTTTGTTCCA
>CALZJY010000202.1 GCA_945787925.1 uncultured Anaerosporobacter sp.
TGGAATCATCGTTTCAAGGTGCTACATAAGGCGTTTAAACGCTTTGATGCAAAAAACGACATGAAGTTCACTGCTTTCTGTGAAACAGAAGCATGGTGGCTAGAGGATTATTCCTTATATATGGCGTGTAAATGCAAGTTCGAACATAAATCCTGGTTATTATGGGAAGACGATTTGAGATTCCGTAAACCAGAAACTATGTCGAAATATCGTGAGATGCTTGCAGAAGAGATTACCTTCTGGAAGTTCATTCAATATAAGTTCTATGCACAATGGACAGAACTAAAAGAATATGCAAATGAGAAGGGTGTAAAGATCATCGGGGATATTCCAATCTATGTTGCACTTGATAGTGCGGATGTATGGGCTAACCCAGAATTATTCCAATTAGATGAAAATCTAAATCCTACTCATGTAGCAGGATGTCCACCAGATGCGTTTTCTGACGAAGGTCAGAAATGGGGAAATCCATTATATGACTGGAAGCGCATGGAGGAAGATGGATTTGCATGGTGGCAACAACGCATGAGGGCGGCGGCAAGATTATATGACGTAATCCGAATCGACCACTTCATCGGTATCGTAAGATACTACGTAATTCCAGTAGAAAAATCAGCAAAAGAAGGCTGGTTTGTTATGGGGCCTGGAATGAAATTAATCAAAGCATTTGATCAAGCACTTGGGGATGCGAAAGTAATCGCAGAAGACCTTGGAGTATTGATTCCAAAGGTAGGAAAGGTATTAAAGCAGGCAGGATATCCAGGAATGAAAGTTCTTGAATTTGCCTTTGATGGAGATACAAACAATCCATACTTACCACATTGCTATCAACAAAACTGTGTTGTTTATGGTGGAACTCATGACAACGATACGTTAGAAGGATATTATGATCTTCTTCCAGAGAAAGAGTTAGCATACGCGATGAAATATTGCGGAGCAGCAAATAGAGATGAGTTGGTGGATAAGGTAATTACCATGGCATACGCTAGTGTGGCAGATATGGTCATTTTCCAAATGCAAGATATCTTAAAGAAAGACAACAGTGCAAGAATGAATTACCCATCTACAATCGGAAGCAATTGGAGATGGCGCTTAAAACGTGGAGAATTCCAAAAGAAGCACATTCATATGCTAAAAGATTTGGCAGTGATTTATGGTAGAGCTTAGACAATGTAGTCCAAATGAAGGAGGAGAAATATGTTACAGGAAATTTTAAGAAACAAATATAACAAGAGTATTGAGGAATGCAGCAATGAGGAAATTTATGTTGCCTTATTAGAAATGGTGAAGGAAAAAGCAGAAGAACGTTCTCATAAAGAAGAGAAGAAAAAATTATACTATGTATCTGCTGAATTCCTAATCGGTAAGTTATTAAGCAACAACTTAATCAACCTAGGTTTATATGCAGACATTGCAAATGAATTAAAAGAACATGGTAAACACATGAGTGAAATTGAAGAAATCGAAGTAGAACCATCCCTAGGTAATGGTGGTCTTGGAAGACTTGCAGCATGTTTCCTTGATTCAATTGCTACATTAGGTTTAAACGGCGATGGTATCGGCTTAAACTACCATTTAGGTTTATTCAAACAAGTATTCACTGACAAACGCCAAATCGAAACTCCAAACCCATGGATCAACGAAAATACATGGCTTACAAAGAAAGACGATAGCTTTGAAGTTGAATTCGGCGGATTCAGCGTGAAATCTACATTATATGATATCGCAGTTACTGGATACGAAAACAGCACAAACGCACTTCACTTATTCGATATCGATTCCGTAGATGAAACAATCGTAAAAGACGGCATTGATTTCGATAAAGCAGAAGTAGCGAAAAACCTTACATTATTCCTTTATCCAGATGATAGTGATGATGCAGGTAGATTACTTCGTGTATACCAACAATACTTCATGGTAAGCAATGGTGCACAATTAATCTTAAAAGAAGCAAAAGCAAAAGGTTGCGTATTAACTGACTTACATGAGTATGCAGCAGTTCAAATCAACGATACTCACCCAACGATGATCATTCCAGAATTAATCCGTCTTCTTGTAAAAGAAGGAGTATCTATGGATGATGCAATCGAAACAGTTACTAAGACTTGTGCATATACAAACCATACAATCCTTGCAGAAGCATTAGAAAAATGGCCAATGGAATTCATTGAAGAAGTTGCGCCAAGCATCGTTCCAATCATCAAAGAATTAGATGAAAGAGTACGTGAAAAATACGACGATGAATCTGTATACATCATCGATGAAGATGACCGCGTTCACATGGCACACATCGATATGCATTATGGTTACAGCATCAACGGTGTTGCATACCTTCATACAGAAATCTTAAAGAACAACGAATTAAACAACTTCTATCAAATCTATCCTGAAAAATTCAATAACAAAACAAACGGTATCACATTCCGTCGTTGGTTATTACACTGCAACCACGAATTAACAGCTTTATTAGAAGAGTTAATCGGTGCAGGATTCAAGAAAGATGCAATGGAACTTGAGAAGTTATTAGAATATAAAGACAATGACGAAGTACTTGATAAAATTCTTGCAGTAAAAACAGCGAAGAAACAAGAACTTGCTGATTACTTAAAAGAAACTCAAAATATCGAGATTGATCCAACATCCATCTACGATATCCAAATCAAACGTCTTCATGAGTACAAACGTCAACAATTAAATGCAATCTATGCAATTCACAAATACTTAAGCATCAAAGCTGGCGAACGTCCAGAACGTCCAATCACTATGATCTTCGGTGCGAAAGCAGCTCCTGCTTACGTAATTGCAAAAGATATCATTCATTTAATCTTATGCTTACAAGAAATCATCAACAATGATCCAGAAGTAAGCCCATACTTAAAAGTAGTAATGGTAGAAAACTACAATGTAACATTAGCTGAAAAATTATATCCAGCAAGTGATATTTCTGAACAAATCTCCTTAGCTTCTAAAGAAGCAAGTGGTACTGGTAACATGAAATTCATGTTAAACGGTGCAGTTACACTTGGTACAAGCGATGGTGCTAACGTAGAAATCCACGACTTAGTTGGAGATGAAAACATTTACGTATTCGGTGAATCTAGTGAAGATGTAATCAACCGTTATGAAAGAGGAGATTACTGTTCTTTAGATTACTACATCGATGATAAAGACATCAAAGCAGCATTAGACTTCATCATCAGCGATGAAATGCTTGCTGTAGGTGACGAAGTATTATTAAAACGCTTATTCAAAGAATTATTAAAGAAAGATTGGTTTATGACATTCCCAGACTGGAAAGCATATGTAGAAACAAAAGAACGTGCATTCCATGATTATGAAGACCGTCACGCATGGGCTAAGAAGATGATCGTTAACATTGCCAAAGCAGGATTCTTCTCATCTGATCGTACGATTGAGGAATATAATACTGACATCTGGAAATTAACAAAATAATACCAATATGGTACAATGATAATAGCTCAGTAGGATTTTATCTTACTGAGCTATATTAGATAACACGGGGTGAGATACGATGCATCATATATTGATTGTAGACGATGAAAGAGTAGAAAGAAACGGAATTAAGTTTTTATTGAAGAAAATGGAGCTGCCATTAATGATTCATGAGGCTTCTAACGGAAAAGAAGCATTAGAATTCTTGACAAAAACAGAGGATGATATCGATATCATATTTACGGATATAAAGATGCCATTCATTGATGGAATTGAGCTAATTAAAGAGTTACATACTTTGGAGAAGGAATATAAGATTATTATCTTTAGTGGTTACGGTGAGTTTGAGTATGCCAAGTTCGCTGTAAAAATGGGAGTGGAAGATTATATCTTAAAGCCTGTGGATCCGGTAGAGTTTGAAAAGACCATTACCCGGGTAATCAAAGAGTTAGATGAGCAAAAGAATAAGGAAGTCGTACAGGAAGAGCATATCAGCTTTATGAGAGAATATACGTTATATTCCATTATCAATGGATCTTCCCTTACGGAAATGAAGGCACAGGCATCCAAATTCATGGATACGGCATTTTTAGATGAGTATGGATGCATGTTATTGTTCGAGTTTAAGAATGAGGCATTCTCTACATTAGGAACGGCATTTAGAGAGGACTTAGAGGCGGAAGTCGGTGTTCCTTGTGAATATTTGAACTTGAATTTACAACAAGGGCTATTGCTATTTCCAAAAGATGTAGTCGCATCGTATAAGGAGATTGGGGAATCGATTTGTACATTTTTCAAGAAACGCTACTCCATGGATTGTTATGTTGCGGTCAGCAGCCATTGGGAGGATGGAGCAGTATCCTTAGCAAAGAAATTTGAAGAAGTAGAAGAACGTATGGAAGATAAGTTCTACGATATGAATCAGACGGTATTCCTACCAGAAGAGGAAAAAGCGTCTAGTACAGATACAGGAATTGAAGATGATACGTATATCAAGCAGA
>CALZJY010000203.1 GCA_945787925.1 uncultured Anaerosporobacter sp.
TGGAAGCATCTTGACGGCCGTAACGTAAGTTGGAATCAATCGTTCCTGAGAATAAGACTCCTTTTTGAGGAACGAAACCTATATCCTCACGTAATTCATGTAAGGAAAGGTCGCGGATATCCACGCCATCCATCGTAATCTTACCTTCTGTCACGTCATAAAGTCTTGGGATTAGGTTTACAAGAGTGGACTTACCACATCCTGTACTACCAATGATCGCTGTCGTTTCTCCTGGTCTTGCAGTAAACGTGATATCTGATAAGGCATCTTCGTCTGCATTTGGATAACGGAAGCTTACATGGTCAAAGCTAACGACACCTTTGACCCCTGGGATCGTTTGTGGTTTTTCTTTTTCTTTGATGGAACATTCTGTCGTGATGACTTCATCGATACGTTTTGCTGCAACGCTTGCTCTTGGAAGGATGATGGAGATCATCGTAAGCATTAAGAAGGACATGACGATCATGATTGCATATTGTGTGAATGCTACGATATCACCAATCTGCATACTTCCTACATCTACCTTCTTCGCACCGAACCAAACGATTGCGACACTTGTTATACTCATTACAAACGTCATGATTGGCATCATAAACGTCATAACGCGTGTAGTAAATAACGTGTTCTTTGTTAAATCCTTATTGGCTCCATCGAAACGTTGTTCTTCGTGACGCTCGGTAGAGAATGCACGGATAACAGGAAGACCGGTTAAGATTTCTCTTGCTACAAGGTTCATACGGTCTACTAATTGTTGCATCTTATTGAATTTTGGCATTGCTACAACTAATAAGATAAGTACGACTGCAAGGATGAATCCGATTGCACATGCGATAATCCAGGAAAGGGATGTATTTGTCTTTGTTACCTTGATGATACCGCCAATTCCTAAAATTGGAGCGTATAAGACCATACGAAGCATCATGAACGTAAGCATTTGTACTTGCTGGATGTCATTGGTACTTCTTGTGATTAAGGATGCCGTAGAGAACTTATCCGTCTCTGTGCTCGAAAACGCTACTACTTTTCCGAAGATTTCTTTACGTAAGCGTCTTGCTAAGTCGGCTGCGATTCTTGCTGCAAGAAGTGTCGTAGTGACTGCTGCTATCATTGCAAGCAGGGCAACTCCTAACATCTTTACTCCAGCTTGGATGGCATAGCTTAGTTGGTAATCGTCTAAGTCAATTCCTGCGTTCTTATAAAACGTTGCTACTTGTAATACAGGATATCGTTCTGTCACCATGGATGGGTAGGAGGACTTATATTGTTCTAAAAGGTTCTCCACCATCGCAATGCGTGCGGCATCGTCAAGACTTCCTAATAAGTCATATAGCGTCTTTCCTGAGAATGCAGCGATTTGTTGTTCATTCATCTGCTGCATGATTCCCATCATGGTCATTTCCATGGCATTAAATTTCTGGCCATCCTTTTCGAAAGATAGGGATAATCCATACATATACCCTTCTTTTTCAGCAATGGCTTTTTCTACAGCATCTACATCTGCCTTCTCATTTAATTCATACGTGTCTCCGACTAATGTATAGTTTTTCGTAAACACATCTTTTTCTTCTTTTGTCAGTAATGTAAATAACTGATTGGCATCCGCTGCCGTAATCTTTTCTGGCACTGGACGATCGATACCATTTTGTGTAATTCCTATGTTGATAATATTGGACGTATAGGATGGTAATGCAAGATCACACCATGCCTGGCCCATAAGCAATACGATGATTACTATGATTGGTATCGTGGCACAGCGTAAGTATTTCAATAGCTTCGACATATTACTTCTCCTTTTTGATTTTTGTTTTTGCAAACTCCTCCATTTGTATTTCATGAATGATGTCATATACCTCATCCATAATTTCAAATAACTGCGTTGATCTTTCTTCGCCTAAACGCTCAAAGATTTGATTGTTGAAATGATCTAGCTGTTCTTGTAATTTTTGCTCTCTTTGCTTTCCAAGCTCAGTAAGCGCGATATATACGGTCCTTCTATCCTTCTTAGAAGCAATTCGAGCAATCTCTCCTTTTTCTTCTAGGCTCCGTAACATCTTTGATGTGGCAGGTTTTGAGTGCATCATTCTCTCACTAATTCTTGATACTGTGACTCCCGGGAGGCCATTCCCTTCCTGCTCATTCCACTCTTGTTCTCTCCCAATCACAGAAAGCATCTTTCCCTCTCCTGCAGAACAATCCGATGCATGTGCCATTCGGTGGTGCATCAATTTATTAAATCGAAGCATTCGTTCTACTAATTGTTGGGTTTCTTTCGACCTCATGAACAACCTCCTTCCCCAAACACCTTTTAATTAAACAGGTAAATAGTTAACCTGGTTAATTTTTAACCATTATAATCACTTATTTTGTATATGTCAATAGCACACATTTATGTTATAATATTCGGAGATACTATTATCGTAAGCAGATTGAGAGGAGATATACAATGAAACCAATAGCAAGTTTTACAATAGATCATCTAAAATTATTACCTGGAGTGTACGTTTCTAGAAAAGACCGTGTCGGTACAGAAACCATTACGACATTTGACCTTCGTATGACAAGACCAAACTTCGAACCAGTCATGAATACAGCAGAAATGCATGCAATCGAACATCTTGCTGCTACTTTCTTAAGAAATCATGAAACATACAAAGACCAAGTAATCTACTTCGGACCAATGGGATGCCGCACAGGATTCTATCTGTTATTAGCTGGAGACCATTCTTCCAAAGACATCGTTCCTTTAATGGTAGAATTATTTGAATTTGTACGTGACTTCACAGATGAAGTTCCTGGTGCGACAAAAGAAGGCTGCGGAAACTGCTTAGATATGAACCTTCCAATGGCAAATTATCTTGCAAACAAATACTTAAACGAAGTATTATACAACATTACAGACGAAAGACTCGTATACCCAGAATAAGAATAGTAAAACAAGCAAAACCAGTGTGACTGCACTGGTTTTTTTACTGTATAGACGAAATCACGCAAGGGTATATGGAACACACACTTTTTTATGTACTTTTCCGCTTAGTACTTCGTAGCGTACCGCTTAGTTCCCTCTGTATTGCATAATGCTTTCATTTCGATTATCTTTAAATCACAAACAAGGCAAAAAACAATCCTTAGGAGGTGACCCTCATGCGTCTAACCATTAAACAAGAGAAGTCGATTGAGATCGGCACCGCAGAACTCCGCTGCAATCAAATTACTTCTGAGGTCAAACGAATCCAATCGTATGCAGAACAGCTATCCCATACCATACATGCCAAAAACGAAAGATGCGGTGCTAGAGACTCCCTTACGTCTCTATCAATTAGAGGAAGAATTAAATCCGAAGTATTTCATTCGAATCTCGAAAGGGTGCATCGTTAATATTTCCTATGTGACATCCATCCATTTGCTATTAAACCGAAATTTGGAGCTTCGATTAGACAACGATGAAAAACTCATCGTTTCGAGACGATATGTGAAAGCGTTTCAAACGTTATTAGAAATGAGGTAATTATGATGAAAGAAAAATGCAAAACTTTAGTCCAAATCCTTACTTACAGCATGGCAGCCTTTGGATTCGCTATGCTTTGTGCGTACCTTCTTGTGACATTTTCTGATGGAAAGCGTACATATATCCCAATGGAGGCGATTCCCCAGGTCCTTTGCTATGTGGGCGGAGTTACCCTTTCGATTTCCCTGTTCCTAACAGACCTTGTGTTTTCCTCCCTTGGTGAACGAAAACGGATCTTTTGCTTCTTTGGGTTGCTTTATGTAATGGGCATGGCGTTCTTCCAATGCTTTGCGCCAATCGGACCATTTGACCGTATCTCCCACTTCTTCGCATTTTCCTTTTGGATTCTGTGGATGTCCTTTCTATGCCTTGCGGTATGGATGGTCTACCAATGCTCCTGGGATAAGAAATATAACACTTCCCTTTCTGCCTATAAGGCGAAATTAGAGCGAGAAAATTTATAACGCAATTTCCTATACAAGAAGAAAAGAGTCAGACTCCGATCGCTTCGATCTAAGTCTGACTCTTTTCTTCTCTACTAAAATTTCATTTTTCCGAACATGGATATCACTCGCTGTGCCTGCGCCTGCTCTTGTGGTGTCATATTCTTTGTCATGATATCGATAATGACTTTCGTCTCTTCCCGATTGAAGGACAACCCCTGACTGCGCAATGTATTATTTGCCTGCATTAATGCTGGGATGCACTGGGTTACTGGCTTGCCATCCGTTTCCCTCATCAGCTTTGCCAACACCTGCACCTTCCTCTTATCCATCTTCTTTACCGATGGATTGTCTAACCAGCTTTCTTGTATCATAAACGCTCCCTCCTATGACTTCGTGCTATTATCCTCTTTCGCATCTTTCTCCGATACGGACTGGCTTTTC
>CALZJY010000204.1 GCA_945787925.1 uncultured Anaerosporobacter sp.
CGGCTAATGGCGCAGCCCATCCCGAAGCAATCCAGTCGATTCCCAGAATCATGTTCCATACCAATACTCCGTAAAAC
Source organism: uncultured Anaerosporobacter sp. (assembly GCA_945787925.1). GTDB lineage: Bacteria > Bacillota > Clostridia > Lachnospirales > Lachnospiraceae > KM106-2. The sequence continues at coordinate 78 of CALZJY010000204.1, forward strand.
AATCCGACTACCAAACAATACAATACCGTCGTCCTTGTATCGATTCCTTCGAATACGCCCTGTTGTACTACTACTGCATACTTAAACGCTACGACGATTGCAGTGGAAGCGATACGACACATAGTTAACAGATTCTTTCTCTTTTCATAAAAGCGTTTCCGTTCTACCCGATACGTGCTTCCCAAAGCAAATTCCGCTCCTGCGCTATCTTGCACTAGAATGACTGGAAGGAATACCACGATCAATAACACATCCAGCAATAACATCGGGCATTGATATAACCGTACGTCCTTTCCACTCTGTAGCAAAAGTGCACCTCCCACTACTGCCAGAATGACGATTGCATATCCGAGTACGACTTTCCATGTTACATTTAACCCTTTCACTTTGCACTCCTCCCATCATGCTCCGTAGTCGCAATGAAAATTTCTTGCAAGCTTAATCGTTTTACTTCGATACCTTCTGCCTTATACTTAGCAATTATTCTTTCATTGAATGTTCCAGAAATGATTCTTGTCACCGAGCCTGCAAAGACCGATTCATTCAATACCTCTACTCCTGTAATCATCTGAAGCTGTTCTCTTGTTCCTCTTACGGAAATCACGCTTGCTTCTAATGTCTCCATCTCTTCATTTAACATGACCTTGCCTTGTTTTAGAATGACTACATCGGTAAATAAGTTGCTCATCTCATCAATCAAATGGGTAGAAAGAATAAATGTACGATTCGTCTCTCCGTATTCTTCTCGAATCAAATCATAAAACTTCTGTCTAGCCACTGCATCTAATCCAGAATAGACTTCATCGAACATCGTAATTTCACAGCCGGAAGCCATGCCAAGCACGATGGATACTGCCGTCTTCTTCCCTTTGGATAACTGGTTGTAATAATCGTCTTCTTTTAATTCAAATACTTCCATCAAATACTCTGCCGTATCGTCGGACCAGTTCTTATAAAAACTCTTTCCCATCTTTAACAAATGTTTGATGCGGCTTGTTCCAAAAGCCGGAACCTCGTCTTGGAATAAGCATAATTTTTCTAATGCAGTATGATTTTCATATACTGCCTCTTTCTCATATATAACCTCTCCACTATCTGGAAGGTACTGTGTCGTAAGAAGTTTTAACAGCGTTGTCTTTCCTGCTGAGTTCCGTCCAAGAAGTCCATACACCCTCCCCGTCTCGAATGCAACATTTAATCCATCTACCGCTGTATTCTTTTTAAATCTCTTTGTAACATTTCTTGCTTCTAGCTTTGCCATCTCCTACTCCCCCTTCTACTGCTTCTCAATCATTTCAATTAATTCTTTTTTATCAATGCCAATCTTTTTTGCCTCTTCTAGCATCATAGCAACAACTTCTGTCTCAAAACGTTTTCTTCTTTTTGTCTGCACCCTTTGAAACGCACCTTCTTCTACAAACATACCAATCCCTCTTTTCTTATAAATGATTCCGTCTTCTACCAGTCGATTGATACCTTTTCCAGCCGTTGCCGGATTTATCTGAAATTGTGCTGCAAATTGGTTTGTGGAAGGAATCTGATTTCCTTCTTTAATCGTCTTCTTTATGATTTCATCCTCTACCCAGTCTGCAATCTGAATAAATATCGGTTTTAATGATTGATCATCAAACACAATCATGTGCCCCCTTTCCTCTCGCTGTCATCTAGGTTAATAGGTTCATTAGTTGAGTAACTAACCTACTAACCACAGTATATAACTTTTTGTAAAAATGTAAGCCCCTTTTCTGGATTTTTTTTCATTTATTTTCGAACATAGAAAAAAGAAGTGGCACACGAACAAGTAAAACTCATTCGTGTGCCACTTCTTTTACTATTTTATTATTTATTTAATGTGCTTTCTCTGTGGATGATTTCATGTCTTCCTGGACCGTTAGATACTAATGTGATTGGAGTATCTAATTCTTTTTCGATGAACTCGATGTAGTTACGGCAGTTTTCTGGAAGATCTTCGTACTTTGTAATACCACGGATTTCTTCTTTCCATCCTGGTAATGTAGTGTAAACTGGTTTTGCTTTTGCAAGGTTTACTGTTGTTGGGAAGTCTTTTGTTACAACTCCGTCGATTTCATAACCGATACATACTGGGATTTCATCTAAGTATCCAAGTACGTCAAGTACTGTAAGTGCTACGTTTGTTGCACCTTGGATCTTACATCCGTAACGGCTTGCTACTGCATCGAACCAACCCATACGTCTTGGTCTACCTGTAGTTGCACCGAACTCGCCGCCGTCACCGCCGCGTCTTCTAAGTTCGTCAGCTTCTTCTCCGAAGATTTCACTTACGAATTCACCAGCACCTACTGCGGAAGAGTATGCTTTTACTACTGTTGTGATTTCTTTGATTTCGTATGGTGGGATACCTGCACCGATTGCACCGTATGCTGCTAATGTAGAAGAGGATGTTACCATTGGGTAAATACCGAAATCAGGATCTTTTAAAGAACCTAATTGACCTTCTAATAAGATGTTCTTTCCTTCTTTGATTGCTTCATTTAAGAATTTAGATACATCGCAAACATATGGTTCTACCATTGTACGGTAGCTTCTTAATGTTTCCATTAATTCTTCTGGATCTAATGCTGGTTTGTGGTATAAGTGTTCTAAGATAACGTTCTTTACTTCACAAACACGTTCTACTTTTTCTCTTAATACTTCTTCATCGAATAATTCACTTACTTGGAATCCGATTTTTGCATATTTATCTGAATAGAAAGGAGCAATACCAGATTTCGTAGAACCGAAGGATTTGCCTCCAAGTCTTTCTTCTTCGTATTGATCGAATAAAATATGATATGGCATTAAGATTTGCGCACGATCGGATACTTTAATCTTTGGAGCTGGTACTCCACGTTCCACTAATCCATTAATTTCTTTAAACAAGTATGGAATGTTAAGTGCAACACCATTTCCGATTACGCTTGTTGTATGTTCATAGAAAACACCAGATGGTAATAAGTGAAGTGCAAACTTTCCATATTCGTTAATAATTGTATGTCCTGCGTTGCTTCCTCCTTGGAAACGAACGATAATGTCAGAAGTTTCTCCTAACATGTCTGTAATCTTTCCTTTTCCTTCATCGCCCCAGCAGGCACCAACAATTGCTCTTACCATATTTTAATTCCTCCTAAGAATTTAACTCTAAATTTCACTGCTTATTCTCAAGCAAAATTCATTATACTCGATTTTATAACATAAGTAAAATCAATATTAGTTATGAATTGCATAAGTTTTATTTATGCGATAGCTTTTCTTTTTAAATTACAATATGTATGTTTTCCCATAAAACGAAACAATATAACTAAAAACAGTACTTATAGGAGGATTTTTCATGAAGAACAAAATACACCTTGTCCTCTTGCTCTGGACGTTGTCTCTCCTCACCCTTGCTGGCTGTTCCGACAAAAAATCTGATGACACCATGATCAAGGTAGGGGCAAGCACGCTGCCTCACGCTCAAATCCTAAATGCAATGAAAGGATACGTAAAGGAACGAGGCTATACGTTAGTGGTCGAAGAATTTGCAGACTATGTTCAGCCAAACCATGCATTAAATGATGGCGAGCTTGATGCGAACTTCTTTCAACATCAGCCATACCTTGATAGCTTTAACGAGCAAAATGGTACTTCTCTTCTAAATGCTGCTGCCATCCATTTTGAACCACTTGGCATTTATTCAAACAAGCTCCACTCCCTTTCCGAATTAAAGAAAGGAGATTCGGTTGCAATTCCAAATGATACTACAAACGAAGCCCGCGCCCTTCTTCTTTTAGAAGCAAACGGCCTAATCAAGCTTCAAAAAGATACTGGAATTACCGCTACTACCATGGATATCATAGACAATCCACTAGAACTTTCTTTCGACGAACTCGACGCAGCAATGATTCCTCGTACACTTGAAAACGTGACGATTGCCATAATCAATGGAAACTATGCCCTTACTGCAGGACTAAACGTCCAAAAGGATGCCCTAGCAATGGAAGATGTAAATTCCTTAAGCGCCCAGACGTACACAAACATCCTAGTCGTCAAGGCAGAAAACAAAGATTCCGAAAAGACGAAAGTGCTGATTGATGCACTGACAAGCGATGAATGCAGGGACTATATTGAAAGTATCTACGAAGGTGCTATCGTTCCTGTCTTCTGAATGTTTTGTATAGAAAGAAACGGCCGTACTAACAAAATCTAGTACGGCCGTGCTCCTTCTTGCTTATTTTTCTTCCAACAGCTGCTCTAATAGTCGGTTGGCCGCTGTGGACATCGGATTCTTATTCGATTTTATGATACAGATATTA
>CALZJY010000205.1 GCA_945787925.1 uncultured Anaerosporobacter sp.
TGACGATGCAAATCGGTGACTTTATTCGTGAGTCAGAAGAGGAAAATAAGAGCAGGGTATGTATTCTTGGAGCGACGATTGCAAAAGAAATCTTTGGATCGGCAATCGATGCGTATGATAGCACCATTTATATCGACTCTAGACCATATGTAGTAAATGGCGTATTAGCGGAAGTAGGTTCGGTTTCTTCTGGAATCAGCCCGGATACCGCAATCTTTATTCCGTACTCTACCGGAATCAAGTATCTTGCAGGAATGGATGTAAGTCCAACCATCACGGTGATTGCGCAAGAAGTAAGCGCGGTAAGCCAGATGAAGGAAAATATTCAGACCGTACTAGAAGAAACCTATTCCAATGCAGAATTCACAATTACAGATGCGGGAAGCAAGATGGAAGCGGCAAGTTCTTCGAATGAGACATTGACGATCTTGTTGATTGCCATGGCAGTTATCGTATTTATCGTTGGTGGAATGCTAGGCGTTGGAATGAGTACAGCAATTGCTCCGATTGTTGCGCAGTTTCAAGTGCGTGTGGATATATCGGCAATGGGAGTATTGCTCGCAATTGGATTTGCAGTGATTACAGGTACGATATTTGGATTCTATCCTGCATGGAAGGCATCTAGGTTAGTTCCAATCGACGCATTAAATCATGACTAAGGAGGACGGAGTATGAGAAAGAGGATATCACTAGCACTTGTATTGTGTATGGTGCTCGTTGGGTGCGGAAACGCCTCGAAGGAAAGCGGAGGGGATGCGCTTACACTTCAAGAAAACCAGTCTTTGAAATATGGTCAGGTGACGAAGATCAATGGTAACGAACTTACGATCGCAATCGCAAAGGAAGTATCCATGTCAGAACGAAAAGGACAAAGAAGCAGTCAGCAGAAAGAGTCAGATTCAAAGGATGCCTCGTCACAGGAAAAGGCAGAAAAGCCGGCATCCAATCCAATGCCAGGAGAGGGGCAAGGAGTTCAGGGAGAAGCCCCTCAAGGTGGAAGTGAGAATGGCGGCCCTCCACAAGGAGGTGCCCCAGAAGGGGGAAATCAAAAGGGAGAAGCATCTCAAGGCAGAGGACAACAGCAACAATCAAAGTCCACAGACAAACAAAAGGAAAAGAGCGAAAGCAAGCAGAACAAAGTCATGTATCAACTTACAGGGGAGGAAGAAACGTTGCGTATTCCAGTAGGAACAGCGGTCGTTACGTCTCTTGGCACGACAACGACATTTTCAAGAATTGCAGCAGAAGATACGTTAAAGCTATTGTTTGAAAAGAACGAAGCAGGAGAAGACGTTGTAGTAGGCGTGTGGATCGTTGCTTAAAGGAGGTAAGGCAGATGAGACTATTTGGAAGAAGTAAGAAGACAGTTGAAGCGAGGGAACAGGAAGCACCACCGAGTGACGATATGGATGGGCAATACGATTATCATGATTACCCATGACTTAGCAGTTGCAAAACATGCAAAACGTGTGGTACGTATCGTAGATGGAGTATTATATGAGAATGAAGAGGACCAGCCAGCGAATTCAACCTTCCAAGCCATGGAAGCATAAAACACATAGGGACTGCAAAGAATATTAGCATTATTAGTGGAACGATGGAGGAAATCATCATGCAAGAACATCAAGCAGTCCCTCATGAAAAAGGATTGGACCATACATTGAGCCTTGTGAAGGAGGGATATCACTTTATTCCGAATCGCATGGCTCATTTTCATTCCGATATAGTAGAAACCAGATTGATGGGAAAACGGGCAATTTGCATTACGGGGAAGGATGCTATTGAGCTGTTTTATAATCCAGCGAACATTACAAGGGAGAAAGCGGCACCCGGATATGTAAAGAAGACGTTATTTGGAATGAATACCGTACATGGAATGGAAGGAGAGAAGCATACGAAGCGAAGATCGTTGTTTCTGTCGATTGCAACAGAGGAGGAAACAAAGAGGCTGTCGAAAATTTATAGGACCTATTTGAATAAATCCTTGCCATCTTGGGAATTTCATGAACCGGTGGTGATTTATAATGAGATTAAGAAAGCGCTTGCCGCCAGTGTCTGCGAATGGGCAGGGGTTCCCATTTTAGAGGACCAAATTAAAAATAAGGCAGACCAGTTGATGGCCATGGTATTTGGATTTGGAACAGTAATCGCCATTCATGAAGAGGGAAAGGCCGCCAGAAAGGTAATGGAAGAGTGGATGGAGAAAGTCATGGAAGATGTAAGGAGTGGGTTTATCGAAGTGCCAGACGATAGTCCCATTCGTACGGTTTGTGAGTATAAGGAAGAGGATGGAAAGCCATTAGATCCCCATATGGCAGCAGTTGAGATGCTAAATATCATCCGTCCACCAGTAGCGACATCGATCTATGTTGCATTTGCAGCACGTGCGCTTCATGACTATCCACAGTATAAGGAAAAGCTACGGACATCTGGAGAAGACTATCTTTATATGTTCTGTGAAGAAGTACGTCGATTTTATCCACTTGCACCATTTGTAGGTGGAAAGGCGGCAAGAGATTTTACTTGGAAAGAGTGCGAATTCAAACAAGGGGATATGGTATTGTTAGATATCTATGGCATCAATCACAGCGAGGAAATTTGGGAGAATCCCATGACATTTGATCCCGAGCACTTTAAGGAGTTAGAAAGCGATTCCAAGAAACTCATTGCCCAAGGTGCTGGCGATATGAAGAAAGGACATCGATGTCCAGGAGAAGCGATGGTTCGAAGATTGCTGATGGATAGTGTAGAGTTTCTAGCAAAGACGATTGAATATGAGCTTGTACCAGGGCAAGACATCGACTATGACCTTACGAAGATTCCAACGATTCCTAAGAGCGGAATTGAAATCTATAAGATTCGAAGACGGGTGGAAGAAGAAAAAGAAGGAGGCAGCAGGTAATCATACTTGCTACTTCCTTCTTTCTTAATCTTCAAGGAGATCAGGAATGTCGGATTCCCCATATACTTTGATTCCAGCGCGTTCTAAAAGTTCTGCAGTGATGCCGTCACCTTCGACTAATCGTCCGGTAAAGCTGCCGTCATAAATCTTGCCATGCCCACAGGAAGGGCTGCGTTCTTTCAATACCGCAAACTTGCATCCATACATAAGGGCAAGACGAACCGCTTCTTTGCCACCTTCAATATAGTATTGGGTAAGATCGCTACCGTCTTTTCCTATGACATTGTTTCCTACTCTTTCACCTGGAATACGAGGAGTAGGGAGTCCGCCATAGACTTCGGGACAAAATGGGATGACTGTATATTTTTCCATAAGTTTTAGTGCCATTTTGTCTTCTTTTCGAACGGCATTGTATCTACAATTAACGCCTAATAGACAAGCACTGACAAGTATATTCATGGATTGATTCTCCTTTGCGTATTTTTTCAATATTATAGCATTAAAACACATAGAGGACAATCCTATACGAATACAATAGGAAAGTAAGGGAACACATGTAAATGGTGGAGGTTACTATGAACTTGACAAAGCATTATTTTCCGGGTGGCAACACCAGTATGGGATTTGTGAATTATTTCGATGGAATTATCGCGCCATGGGTCACCAATAAGAGGATTTATGTGTTGAAAGGCGGACCTGGTGTTGGTAAAAATACATTTATGAACTTATTTAGCAAGACAGCAAAGGAAAAAGGCTATGCGGTAGAGCATTTCCATTGCGCAAGTGATGCAAAGAGTCTAGATGCAGTACATATTCCATCGTTAGGCGTTACGATGTTAGATGGTACGGCACCTCATGTTATCGATCCAGTCACGCCTGGTGCAATCGACAATATCTTAAATCTTGGCGTATATTTGGATGAAAAGGGATTAGAGAAGAAGTGTTCTGAAATAGAGAAATTGATGCAGGAAAATAGCAGGGGCTATAAACGGACATTTGCCTATTTAGCAGCAGCAGGAAAGTTACAAGAGAATTCGAACTATTTCTATCAATGCGCGCTGGATAGGGAAGAACTTCGTGCGGAAGTGCAAGAAATTTTCGGTACCCATGATTTGAAGAAGGGGAAACTAAAAGGCAAGATTCGGAACCTATTTGCAGAAGCAATTACACCACAAGGATTTACGGACTATTTTGATACTGTTGTAGAAGAAGAGAAGATCATTGCCCTTCACGGACCATTAGGAGTGTCAAGTGAGTTTATAAAGATGGCGATCCAGTTTGCATCCTTTATGGGATATGGCATGGAAGTATTTTATTCCAGTCTATTGCCAAAGGATCCTGTTCATGTGATTATAAAGGACTTGGGACTTTGCATTACGACGAACTTATCCTTTAATAAGCAGGTAGAAAAGGTAATTGACTTGAACTATCTGCTAGATCCAATCATTTTAGAGAAATATAGTAG
>CALZJY010000206.1 GCA_945787925.1 uncultured Anaerosporobacter sp.
TCATATCAATGAAGAACATATGCAGTATGATATTTATCAAAGGAAAACAAAAAAATGGGCAATGGCAGCAACTGCGATTGCTAGAAAAGTGCGATTGCATAGTTGGAGCGACAATGGTGTGCTGTACTATGCGACAGGAGATGGCAGGCGTTTGTATGTATACCAACAGGGAAGAACAACTACGCTTGCCATTCCTTTAGTAAAGGAAATGCATAAGATAGCAGGGAGTAATCGTCTTTTGGTAATTGGGTATGAACCAAGAGGGGATAGTAAAGGGTACGACTATACCACATATAATGAGACGGATGGATTGATCTTTTATATCATAGATATGGAAAACAATACTCCAAAGCAGATTTTAAATCAACATGTAGAGAGTTATGCCTATACGAAGGATGCAACTCATTTGTATTATCAACTAGATAACATCTTGTATGATTATGATTTGCTAGCATGTCAGGAAGTAGTTTTTGAAAAGAATGTATATGAGTTTTTATTAATCAATGAAGAGAACGAAGAAAAATTATATTATATTCAATATGATGTGGTAGAAAAGCCATTATATGAGTTTGTGAAGGATTCCTATAGCAAGCAAGATGAGAAGTTGAGAAAGAGTAAGGAGCTTCTGAAAAAGGAAGATGCGAAGGAGCGAGAGTGTCGCCTTAGCAGAGAAGAGTTCCGCAAGCAGTTGAAACAACAAAAAGTATGTTTGTTTGAAGGAACTTTATATGAGTTCAAAAATGGAAATGTAAAGACGATTGGAAATCATGTAGTAATGCTAGACAGCCTGTATCGAAGCATGATTCACTATGAACCGTTTGTATATATGGAAAGAGAGATTGATTTTGGAGATTATCACCTAAAGAAAGAAGGAATCGAGGATGTCCGAACGGTCTATGACATGGTAGTGAATTTGGTGGACGGACAGATGCGGAATTATGATATTAATTATGAGTCCTTATATGTGTATAAGGGAAAAGAAGAAACGATGGAAAGGCGTCAGGTGCTAATGTGTTGCAAAGACATTCCGTATAAAGTAAAAAACGGAACGCTTGAAAAGTATGATTCGGAGGATTCGGAAGATGAGACAAGTAGAAGCCTTGTGAGCAAGCAGCAGAATTCCGTGTATTATATCTCGTGGTATCATGAAAATGCGCTGTATCGAGAACAGAATGGGATCAGCAAGGAATTGTTGCAGTCAGTAGAAGCGTATCAGCTGCTTGGTAATGGTAAGGTGCTGGCATTATCTACAGATGAGAAGGATGGAAAGAATACGCTGTATCAAATTGACCAAAAGGGCACAAAGAGGGTAGTAGATACAGGGGTAACGGCCATTTTGGGAGGACAGGTCTATTCCCAGATGGGGTATGAATAGGAGAAGTTACGGCTGCAACGCATATGCTTGCAGCCGTTTTTCTAGGAGAGAAAAAAGCAATATTGTATATTATGCATAGTTCGGTTATAATAAGACAAGTATGGTTTTCATATAGTTAGTGAAAGAGAGGATAATTTATGGCATTACGAAATATTAGAACTATTGGTGATAGTGTTTTAAATAAAAGAGCTAGAGAAGTAGAAGTAGTAGATGATAAGATTCACGTATTAGTAGAAGACATGCTAGATACGATGTATGAAGAAAATGGGGTAGGGCTTGCAGCACCTCAGGTTGGCATCTTAAAGAGAATCGTAGTAATTGACTGTTCTCCAGAAGGAGATGATCCAATCATCTTAATCAATCCAGAAATCATCGAAACACGCGATGAACAAACAGGCTATGAAGGATGTTTAAGCGTACCAGGAAAAACTGGTATCGTAACTCGTCCAAACTATGTAAAAGTTCGTGCAATGGATTTAGATATGAATGAATTCGAAATCGAAGGTGAAGAATTATTAGCAAGAGCATTCTGCCACGAAATCGATCATTTAGATGGTCACTTATACGTAGAACACGTAGAAGGCCAATTAATGGATGTAGACGCATTAGAAGAACAATAAGAAATATTGGTGAGGGGTGTCTTATTGCAGAGGCTCCCCTCATTTCTTGCGAAAAGGACCTTTCTATGGGTTTTAATAAATAGATGGAATAGATGGAGGGAAAAACATGAGAGTAGTATTCATGGGAACACCAGATTTTTCGGTGTCAACATTAGAAAGTATCATTAAACATGGACATGAGGTAGTAGGTGTAGTAACACAGCCAGATAAACCAAAGGGTAGAGGAAAGTCTATGCAATTTACACCTGTAAAGGAAAAAGCATTAGAATATGATATTCCAGTATACCAGCCAGTAAGAGTAAGAACAGACGAAGAATTCAAAGAAGAACTTCGTAAATTAAACCCAGACGTAATCGTTGTAGTTGCATTTGGTCAAATCTTACCAAAAGATGTATTAGATCTTCCTAAATACGGATGTATCAACGTACATGCATCTTTATTACCAAAATATCGTGGTGCTGCTCCAATCCAATGGTCCATCATTGATGGAGAAGAAGAAACTGGTGTAACGACAATGCAAATGGATATCGGTTGTGATACAGGTGATATGCTATTAAAAGCAACAACAAAGATTACGAGAGAAGATACAGGCGGAAGCTTATTCGATCGTTTGGCTGTAATGGGTGCTGATTTATTAATCGAAACATTAGAACTTGCAGAACAAGGGAAATTACAACCTGAAAAGCAAGAGGATTCTAAAGCGACTCATGCAGAAAAGATTACAAAAACGCTTGGGGAAATCAACTTCAATCATGATGCAGCATATATCGAGCGTTTAATTCGTGGATTAAATCCATGGCCAAGTGCATATACACATTTAGCCGGGAAAACACTAAAAGTATGGAGTGCTGATGTAATCGAAGGGAAACAAGAAGGGACTCCAGGCCAAATCGTGGGACTTACAAAAGATGCTGTAATCGTTCAAACAGGAAATGGACAATTAGCAATCAAAGAACTTCAATTAGAAGGAAAAAAACGTATGACAGTGGATGCGTTCTTACGTGGTTACCAATTAGAACAAGGAACTATGTTAGGATAAACAAGGTCTAAAGAAAGGGGCAGTAATTATGTTATTCTATCGACCTTATGGAGTAGGAATGTACCTTGATCCAACGTATATCTTAGTAATAGCAGGGGCTATTCTTAGTCTTCTTGCTTCTGCAAAGGTAAAGAGTACGTATGCAAGATTTTCAAGAGTACAAAGTATGTCAGGTTACACTGGAGCTACGGCAGCAGAAGCAATTTTACGACGTGCAGGCATTTATGATGTAAGAGTGCAGCAGGTAAGAGGACATCTGACAGACCATTATGATCCAAGAAACAAGACATTAAACTTAAGTGATAGTGTATATGGAAGTACTTCGGTAGCGGCAATCGGTGTAGCAGCACATGAATGCGGACATGCGATTCAGCATGCGAGGAATTATGTACCACTTCAAATTCGAAGCGCTATCGTTCCGGTTGTAAATTTAGGAACGACGCTTGCTTGGCCGATGATTGCCCTAGGATTAATCATTACTTCCTCTTCAGGAAACTTATTGCTGAATATCGGAGTGATTGCATTTTCTTTAGGAGTACTTTTTCAGCTAATTACGCTACCAGTAGAATTTAACGCCTCAGGAAGAGCGCTTACTATTTTAAAGGAATCAGGAATTTTACGTAATGATGAAAACTATGGAGCTAGAAAAGTCTTAACTGCAGCCGCACTTACGTATGTAGCAGGAGCAGTGGCAGGAATCCTTCAGTTATTACGTATATTGATCATCATTGGAGGAAGAAGACGTGACGACTAGTAAGAACAACACGGGTCAAGTGCGAGAAATCGCACTTGAAGTGTTAATAGAAGTATTAGAAAAAGGCGGATATAGCCATAAGGTGCTAGGACAGGCGCTAACAAAATATCAATATTTAGAAAAGCAAGATCGTGCTTTCTTATCAAGACTATGTGAGGGAACGATTGAACGTGCAATCGAGTTAGATTACATCATCAATCAGTTCTCCAAAGTAAAAGTAAAGAAACAAAAACCAGTCATTCGTAATATCTTACGCATGGCAGTATATCAGATCAAATATATGGATTCCGTGCCAGAAAGCGCAGCGTGTAATGAAGCGGTTAAGCTGGCAAATAAAAAAGGCTTCCGCACATTGAAAGGATTTGTAAATGGTGTATTACGTAATGTGGCTAGAAACCTAGATACGATCACGTATCCGGAAGAAGCAAAAGAGCCAGTGAAATACTTAAGCATTGTATATTCTATGCCGGAATGGATAGTGGAACATTACTTGTCTCAGTATGACAAACAAACAGTAAAAGCAATGTTAGAACGTTTCCAAGAAAGCAAAGAGACAACGGTTCGTAC
>CALZJY010000207.1 GCA_945787925.1 uncultured Anaerosporobacter sp.
CATAGGATCCTCTCTGCTTATATGCATTGACACGGTACCGTCCGACATTTGGAACCGCATAAGAGAAATCGACTTCGCCTTCTCTCTCAATTCTTTCCCTTTGCTTTTCATCCATGATTTGCTCTATGATTCTTGCCGTATCATCTGGAGCAAATGGTGGATAGCCCAAATCGATCAGTTCTCCGTTCACTCTGCATTTTGGTGGAATCCCTACTGTAATGTGTACGTCAGATGCATTCGCATCCTTCGCCTTTATTAATAGTTCATTCATTGTTACCATGTCGTTCATCTCCCAAGTTTACTCAAATGTAATACGTTTCACTTCAGCAATCGAAGTTATTCCTTCTTTTACATAAGAAATCGCACTCATTTTTAATGTGTTCATTCCTTCTTTTACTGCTTGTTCCTGAATCTCATTTGCAGATGCTCTTTTTGCAATCAACTGCTTAATCTTTGGAGTCATCGTAAGAATTTCATATACTCCGATACGTCCAAAATATCCAGTTTCATTACAACTATTACATCCTTTTGGTTCATATATCGTAAATTCTTGCTCTAATGGCACTTCTAATACTGCTTTTTCTTCCACTGTTGCCTGTCTTGGTCTCTTACAATGCGGACAAAGCCTTCTTACTAAACGTTGCGCAATGATTCCTACTGTTGCATCTGCAATCAGATAGTTTTCAACTCCCATGTCCTCTAAACGGGAAATCGTACTTGCCGCACTATTGGTATGCAGCGTACTTACTACAAGATGACCTGTAATGGCTGCCTTTACCGCTATATCTGCAGTCTCCTCATCACGAATCTCACCGATCATGATGATATCTGGATCCTGTCTTAAGATGGAACGAAGACCCGACGCAAACGTAAGCCCTGACTTCGTACTTGTCTGTACCTGATTAATTCCTTCAATATTTGCTTCTACCGGATCCTCTAGCGTTATGATATTTACTTGATCCGTGTTCAGCTCACTTAGTGCTGTATATAGAGTCGTGGACTTACCACTTCCCGTTGGCCCTGTTACAAGAAGAATGCCATATGGCTGATGCAAGATTCGATCGAATTTTTCTAGATCACTTGGTGAAAATCCAAGATCCCTCTTATCTCGATTTAACGTTTTCTTTTCCGTTATACGCATAACTACTTTTTCCCCGTATACGGTTGGAAGCATCGAAATACGGATATCATATTCCTTACGGTCTACCGTTGCCGTCATTCTTCCATCTTGTGGTTTTCTTTTTTCTGCGATATCCATATCTCCTACAATCTTGATACGTGCGATGATCGCGGGAAAAAGATTTTTGTTATACTCCATGGCCTCAGCTAACACACCATCGATACGATAACGAATTCGTACCTTTGTCTCCATCGGTTCGATGTGTATATCACTAGCACGTAAACGAACTGCTTGTTCTACAATCGTTCGAACGAGTAATACGATTGGAGAATTCTCTACTTCGTCTTTAACGTCTTCTTCTTGCTCTCTATATAAGCTTTCTTTTTCTCTTGTGTATCGTTCTGCAACTGCCATTGCCTCTGCATTTCCATAATACTTATCAAGAGCCTTCATAACGTCCGTAGTTGTGGCAACTACTGGTTCAATTTGCATATTTGTTATAATTGCAAGGTCATCCATTGCAATGATATCCATGGGATCGGCCATTGCTACTCGCAATATATTTGGATTATTTGGGTGAAATGCAAATGGTATTACCGCATGTTTTCGGAGCACCTGTTCGTTTGCAAGCCTAAGGATATTGTCTGGTATCGTTTCCTCTGATAATACGACAAATTCATATCCCAACTGAAGATGTAGTGCATTTGCAATCTCTACTTCACTTGTATATCCTAGATCAATTAATGTCTCTCCCAGTTTGGAAAATGTTTGTTTTTGCTTTTCTAACCCTTCTTTTAGCTGTTCTTCAGAAATAATTCCTGCCTGTACTAAAAGATCTCCTAATCTCTTTTTCTTTCTTCGGTAATTTTCTAATGCCATCGATATTTCTCCCGTTTTTTCTATGTAAATTTATCCAATTCGCCTTTTTTTTATTCTATCATTTAAAATTTTAGTTTACAAGACTTTTTTCTCGGAAATTCGATTTTTTTACATAAATGTATAATTTTACTACCTGAATTTTACAATTTTATATTTCTCTCCCATCTTTTATGTTATAATATGGTGTGAATGTAAAATAAATCAAAAATGGAGATGTATGAAGAATGAAACACAAACAGTATTTAAAACTCTTCCTTTTCCTTACTAGCATGGTACTCCTTCTTACTATTAGAAACGTATCTGCAGCACCAGCCTTAGCAATGGAAAAGGGACTCGAACGACCAACCTTTGTCGACTTACCTTCTGATGCACTCGACACTATGGAAGTCATGTCTCCAAAAATGGCTTCAACCTATCAATCTTCTTGGGAAAAATACAGCACTTATTTTTACTACAATCAATTGACCCAACAACAACGAGTTCTCTATGACCGTCTAAACAGCTTATGTCTTGCTTACTTAGAGGACGACTACGACGCAACCATCTGTATTATAAACGGAGTACGGATACCTATTACCGCCTTATGCGAGACAAATGGACTGACTGGAGCAGAGCTAGAAAGAACGATGTTACTCTTTTACTACTCGAATCCACAATACTATTATCTTCGCAGTTCTTTTGTTCGCTCTCGAAGCGCCGACCGCACTTACATAGGACTCTGCTTTTATGATGATTTCCAAAACGGAGCCAAACGCAAATCTTGTACAAAGAAGTTCAAACAGCAGGTCGATGCCGCTGTTGCCGAAATACAAAAAGAGAAAACACCTCTTGCTAAAGAAAAGAAAGCACATGATTTAATCACCAAACGCGTCGTTTATAAATTCACCCCTCATAATCAAAGTGCCTACAGCACCTTCCTTGAAGGCGGAACGGTTTGTGCAGGATATTCCTTTGCATTTTCCATGCTTTGTAATGCTGTTGGAATCGACACTGCAATGGTTACGAGCGAAGACCACGCTTGGAACTATGTTCGTCTTAACAACTCTTGGTATTATGTAGACTGTACTTGGGATGACTCCACCGATGGCTACTACTTTTTCAACCGCAACAAGGACATGTTCTTAAAACTCTCTGGTTCCGATGCCAAACACCATTATGAAGAAGCATTGTGGAATGGACTAAAGCCATCGTGCAGCCTGGATTCCGGTGCAACGAAGACAAGGATTGGTACCATCTATACTCCAACGAAAAAAGCAGCTGCTCCAAAGATTGTTACTAGCAACAAGAATAACGGATATTCCATCACGCTGAAGGGCGAAGCGGGCACTTCCCTTTACTATACGACAGACGGCTCTACCCCTAGCGTTGCAAACCGTAAATCTTATAAGTACCGCGGTTCGTTCTTTGCAGAAAAGAACAAGGTCGTTCGTGCCATTGCGGTAAAAGACCGACAGTACGATAGCACGGCAAGCGCAACACAACCTGCAACACCACGGATCGCAAAACAGCCTTCCTCCAAATCGGTGGCCTATAAGACCTCTGCTCCTACCATTCGCATTTCTGCAAAATGTAGTGATGGCGGACGCCTCTCCTATCAATGGTATCAGAACAAAACAAATTCCAATCGCAATGGACAACTAATCAAAGGAGCTACTGCTGCCTCTTACCGTCCTTCCACTTCTCGCATAGGAACAAGTTATTACTATTGCGTGGTTACGAATAAGAATTCGGCTGCTACCATTCGTAAATCGGTTTCTACTACATCCGCAGTGTCGAAAGTCACCGTAGGAAAACGCAATCTTTCCTCCGCAAAGCTTTCTTCTGTTAGAAATCAGACCTATCAAAACAAACCACTTTCTCCATCCTTCAAAGTGACTTGGGGAAAAGATACCCTACATAAGAACAAAGATTACACCGTGCAATACTCTCATAATAAGGAAATCGGGAAGGCAACCATTACGATTTTAGGAAAAGGAATCTATACTGGCAAAAAGTCAATCTCCTTCTCCATCCTTCCAAAGGATATGAACCTTACCAAACTATCCGCAAAAAAACGAAGCCTTGTTGTAACTTGGAAACGGGATCCGGCCGTACAAGGCTATCAACTCCAATATGCTACTAAGCGGAATTTTTCAGGGAAGAAAACCATTACGATTAAGAAAGCATCTGTAAGCTCCGCTACCATTCAAAAGCTAGCCGCAAAGAAAGGCTACTACATACGTATCCGCTCTTATAAGAAACAAGGGCATACCACTTACTATAGCAAATGGAGTAAGACTTCTTATTGCAAGACCAAATAACACAAAAAGGAAGTGTCGCACTAACGATTTTTAATCGTTA
>CALZJY010000208.1 GCA_945787925.1 uncultured Anaerosporobacter sp.
GACTGTTCTTGTTCCTTTTCTTCTTTTACTACTGGTCTCATGGTTTCCACTACGATCTTTGTTGGTGCCATCGTAGCGCTTTCTGTTTTCTTTACTATTTGATATGTATTTGCTTTTGTATTTGTTTTATTTCCACAACCACCTAATAATAGAAGGAGCATTACAAATACACTGCTTATCCAAATTCTTCGTTTCATAGTAATCCCTCCTCGTTTTCTTTATTATAGTGAGGCATAAAACAAAAGTGATTACCATTGTATTAATAAGTATTTCAAATCTTATAAAAAACTGTAGCACAATATAGAAAAAAGCCCCTTATTTCTTACAAAAGTAATCCATAAGGGGCTCTTTATTGCTAGCTAGTTTTTAATTTTTATTGTTCGAACTTAAAAATTTATATTATTGTTCTGCTCTTTTAACAAGTGCTTCGTATTTCTTCATCGCGTCTTTTTCAGCTTTTTCGAATAACTCAGCAGCTCTTTCTGGGTTAGTACGAGATAATCTGTTGTAACGAACTTCGCTTTCGATGAATTCTTTGTAGCTTGCTGTTGGAGCTTTAGAATCTAATTGGAATGGATTTAATCCTTCTGCTTCACGACGTGGGTCATGACGGAATAAATGCCAGTAGCCGGATTGTACGGCACGTTTTTCTTCTAATTGAGCGTTTTTCATACCGCCTTTGATACCATGAGCGATACATGGAGCGTAAGCGATGATTAAGGATGGACCATCATAGCTTTCTGCTTCAACGAATGCTTTCACACATTGGTTGTAATCCGCACCTTGAGCGATTTGTGCTACGTATACGTAACCATAGCTCATAGCGATTGCTGCAAGGTCTTTCTTCTTAACTTCTTTACCGCTTGCTGCGAACTGAGCGATTGCACCAGTACCAGTAGCTTTAGAAGCTTGACCACCTGTGTTAGAGTAAACTTCAGTATCGAATACTAAGATGTTTACGTTTTGGTTAGATGCTAATACGTGATCTACGCCACCGAAACCGATATCGTAAGCCCAGCCGTCACCACCTAAGATCCATTGAGATTTCTTAGAAGCGAAATCTTTGTTGTTTAAGATGTTTGCTTTATCTTCATTTTCACAGTCGCAGTTTTCAAGAACTTTGATCATTTCTCTAGTTGCAATTGCATTTTCACTAGAAGAATCTTTAGTTGCAAGATATCTTTCTAATGCAGCTTTTACAGTGTTGTCTTCTGTTGTTTCCATTAAGTTAGAAGCAGATTCAACAACACGGTTTCTTAATGCTCTTTGAGCAAGTTCCATACCGAAACCGAACTCAGCATTATCTTCGAATAAGGAGTTAGCCCAAGCTGGACCTCTTCCGTTGGCATCTACTGTGTATGGAGATGCTGGTGAAGAACCACCCCAGATAGAAGAACATCCTGTTGCGTTGGCAATGTACATTCTATCACCGAATAATTGAGTCATTAATTTAGCGTAAGGAGTTTCACCACAACCAGCACATGCTCCGGAGAACTCTAAATATGGTTTTTGGAACTGACTTCCTTTTACGCTTGTTGGTTTGAATTTATCAGAAACAGCTACTGGAGTTTCTAATGTTACACCGTAATCGAACATTGCTTGTTGTTCCATTGCAGTACCGATTTCAACCATAGCAAGTGCTTTTTCACCTTTTTTACCTGGACATACGTTTGCACATGCTCCACATCCTGTACAGTCTAATGTAGATATAGAGATTGCGAATTTGTGTTCTGGCACACCCATCATATCGATCATTGTTGCGCCTTCTGGAGCGTTTGCAGCTTGTTCAGCATCCATTGCTACGGAACGGATTGCAGCGTGAGGACAAACGTAAGAACAGAAGTTACATTGGATACAGTTATCGGAATTCCATGTTGGAACGTCGATTGCTACACCACGTTTTTCAAATGCAGCAGAACCAGCTGGTAATGTACCATCTGCATATTTTTCGAATGCAGATACAGGTAAGTTGTTACCATCTTGAGCATTGATTGCATTTTGGATTGTGTTAACGTATTCAACAACGTCTTGTCTGTCACCAGTTACTGTTACAGAAAGATCTTCTGCTTCACAGTTAGCCCAGTGTGCAGGGATTTCAACTTTAACGATTGCTTTCGCACCAGCTTCGATTGCGTCGTGGTTCATTTTAACTACGTCGTCACCTTTTTTGGAGTAAGAAGCTGTTGCAGCGTCTTTCATATATTGGATTGCATCTTCAGCAGGAATGATGTTTGCTAATTTGAAGAATGCGGATTGTAATACAGTGTTGATACGTCCACCAAGACCGATTTCTTTACCAATCTTGATACCATCGATTGTGTAGAAATTGATGTTGTGGTCAGCCATGTATTTTTTCACTTGGCCTGGAAGTTGTTTTTCTAATTCTTCCATGTTCCAGCTAGTATTTAATAAGAAAGTACCGCCATCTTTAAGGTCTTGAACCATGTTGTATTTTCTTACGTAAGCTGGTGTATGACATGCTACGAAATCAGCTTTGTTGATTAGGTAAGTTGCTTTGATTTTATCTTTACCAAAACGTAAGTGGGAGATTGTTACACCACCAGATTTTTTGGAATCGTAATCAAAGTAAGCTTGTGCGTACATATCAGTGTGGTCACCGATGATTTTGATGGAGTTTTTGTTCGCACCTACAGTACCATCTGCACCAAGACCCCAGAATTTACAAGAAACTGTGCTTTCAGGAGTAACGCTTGGCATTTCAACTCTATCTAAAGATAAGAATGTAACGTCATCTTTGATACCGATTGTGAAGATTTCTTTTTCAGTGTTGTTGTATACAGCTACGATATCTCCAGGAACTGTATCTTTAGAACCTAAACCGTAACGACCAGATAATACTTGTACGTTAGCGAATTTAGAACCTTTAAGTGCAGCTAATACGTCTAAGTACAATGGTTCGCCGATCGCACCTGGTTCTTTTGTTCTATCTAATACGCTGATAGTTTTTACTGTATCAGGAATTACATCTAATAAGTGTTTTGCAGAGAATGGACGGTATAATCTAACTTTGATTAAACCAACTTTTTCTCCGTTAGCTAACATGAAATCGATTGTTTCTTCGATTGTGTCACATACAGAACCCATAGCGATGATAACTTTTTCAGCGTCTGGAGCACCGTAGTAGTTGAATAATTTATAATTAGTACCGATCTTAGCATTAACTTTGTTCATGTACATTTCAGTTAATTCTGGGATCGCATTGTAGTATTTGTTAGAAGCTTCACGAGCTTGGAAGAATACGTCAGCATTTTGAGCAGTACCGCGTGTTACAGGGTGTTCTGGGTTAAGAGCACGACGACGGAATTCATCCACTGCTTCCATGTTGCACATTTCTTTAAGATCTTCGTAATCCCAGATTTCAATTTTTTGTAATTCGTGAGAAGTACGGAAACCATCGAAGAAGTGCATGAATGGAACGCGTCCTTCGATTGTAGTTAAGTGAGCTACTGCACCAAGGTCCATCGCTTCTTGTACGTTGCTAGAACATAACATAGCGAAACCTGTTTGACGAGCAGCGTAAACATCTTGGTGATCACCGAAGATGGATAACGCGTGAGATGCTAATGCACGAGCAGAAACATCGATAACGCATGGTAATAATTCACCAGCGATTTTATACATATTAGGGATCATTAATAATAACCCTTGAGATGCTGTATAAGTTGTAGTTAAAGCACCTGCTTGTAAGGAACCGTGTACGGCACCTGCAGCACCTGCTTCAGATTGCATTTCAGACATCATTACTGGGTGTCCGAAGATATTTTTTCTTCCTTGTGCAGACCACATATCTGTGTAGTCAGCCATTGGTGAAGATGGTGTGATTGGATAGATTGCAGCTACGTCTGTGAATGCATAAGAAACGTGAGCAGCAGCCATGTTACCATCCATGGTTTTCATTTTTCTTGCCATTTTACTTAATCCTCCTAAAGTTCATAAATAAAAAATATCGCATCATTCCCGTCGAAATTGTCCACTTTTTGACACGTCTGCCTAAAAATAGACCGCGATTTTCAAAAAATTGTATATACTATAGAGCAAATTTTATCACTAATCCAAAAAAAAGTAAAGAATGGCACTAGTATTATACGCCTACTTTTTGTTTCTTTTTAGATACAATTAGCCACTTTTTGTATTTTACATGCTCTAAATATGTGATTTTTACCAAAATGCCCCTTGTACTTTGCTATTTTCTGTTATATAATTAGCTTTGTTGATGGGCTATCGCCAAACGGTAAGGCCCTGGATTCTGATTCCAGTATCTGCAGGTTCGAATCCTGCTAGCCCAGCTATCAAAAGCAATCCAATTTGGATTGCT
>CALZJY010000209.1 GCA_945787925.1 uncultured Anaerosporobacter sp.
TGATATAGTTAATTTCTCTGTCATATTAGACTTCTTATTATTCATACGCGTTCACCTCCAAAAAAATCACAACGATTAAAAAGATACAATCGTCCCTAGTTTTATTTAGTGACAGGATGGTCTCGAACTGTCATTTGAGGTATAAAAAGCATACGTATACCATTATATGACAAAAGAAAAGAAATACAACTAAAACTTTGTATGGACAATAGTGGACTAAAAAGGTAAAAAGTAACATTTATGATTTTTGAGGTATAAGCCGATAAAAAAAGAGAGTATGAATCAAAAAGGAGAGAGTATGAATAATAATCAAGAACGAAATACAAGAATTAATCGATTTGTCGTAATCTTTCTAACAGTAATTAACCTGATTTTAACAGGTGGTTATTTACAGGAGCTAGGAAAAGGAAACATGTCACCTAGATATATCCAATTTTTAGTTATAGTATTTGTGTCCACAACAGTACTGAACTGGATTATGTACTTAAAAGACAAAAGTTCCTATGCATTCCGCCATATTACTGTAATAGGATATGGAGTGAATTATGCACTAGCGCTATGGGGAGCAAGTAATGATATGGTATTTACATATGCGTTCCCTTGTATTATAGTGTATATACTATATTTTGATAGTTTCTTGTTCCGTAATTCAGCAATTGTTTTGAATTTGGTAAATATCATTGCGGTCGTTCGCTTCTTTCTACAAGGAGCTTTTCCATCAGGAACGAAAGCAAGTATATCCTTAGCAATGATTCAGGTCTGTTCTGTAGCAGTCACTACAATCATTAGTTACTATATGATTAAGGCAAACAATAGGATGACGGAGGAACATCTTGCAAGAATCAATGAGGAGCGAGAAAAGACAAATACATTGCTTGCCAATGTGTTACAAGTGGCGGCTGTTGTAAAAGAAAATTCAGAAAACGCCAATGAGATTGTTGGAGAATGGAATGAGACAAGTTTAGCGGTAACTCAGATGTTAGACGATATTGCAGAGGGCAATATAAGAAATGCAGAGAGTATCGATAAACAGACAACAATGACAGAAGGCATTCAGTCCATGATTGGAACAGCAAAAGATAATTCTCAGGCAATGCGTGAAGTGGCAAATCAAGGGATGGAAGTAGTATGCCAAGGAAAGACATCCATTACGGATTTAAAACAAAAGGCAGAACAGATTGAAGAGGCGAACCGCAAGGTAATTAAATCTATGGTAACGTTGATCAACAATGCCAACGAAGTAGAAGAAATTACAAAGGCAATTTTCAATATCTCCAGCCAGACGAACTTATTAGCGTTAAATGCATCCATTGAAAGTGCAAGAGCAGGAGAAGCAGGAAGAGGATTTGCAGTAGTAGCGGAAGAAATCCGCGTCCTTGCGGATCAAACAAGAACACTTACAGAAAGCATTAAGACAATTGTAACCTCTCTACAGGCGAATGCAGATACTGCACAAAATGTAGTAGAAGATGTAATTCATGCAACAGAGGAAGAAAAACAATTAATCGATATAGCAGAACGTAATTTTAAAGTAATCGAAGGCAATATGAATTCGCTGAATGTGAACGTAGAAAATATTTATGAGGAAGTAGAGAAAATTCTAAGTTCTAATAATGAGATTGTGAACAGTATTGCAAGCATCAGCGAGGTAAGCAACGAAGTAGCAGCAGCGACACAACAGGCAGTTGCAATCGGTCAGCAGAATAAAGAAAAAGCCATTCTGACACAACAATTAATGGCGGAATTGATGCAAGAAGCAGAACGATTAAATAAGAATAACGAATCTGAGGAATAGTATAGACAAGCAGGAACCATAAGCGGGCCTGCTTGTTTTGCTTTAATGGAAGTTGTAACTTTTAGACCTTGTGACTATAATAGTAGTAAATAAAAAAAGGAGAAGTCGACCCATGAAAGTAATCTTAGTAAATGGAAGCGGGCATAAAGAAGGTTGTACATATACCGCATTAAAAGAAGTAGCAGATACATTAGAAAAACAAGGCATTGAAACAGAAATTTTTCAATTAGGAACGAAGGAGGTTACCGGCTGTATTGGCTGTGGTGCTTGCCTAAAGACAGGAAAGTGTTTCCGTAACGATGTAGTAAACGACTTCCTTGCAAAGGTGGGGGAGGCAGATGGTTTTGTATTTGGCTCGCCAGTACATTACGCCTCCGCATCTGGAATGTTAACAGGATTCCTTGACCGTGCATTCTATGGAAGAAGTGGAATGTTTGCTGGAAAGCCAGGGGCAGCAGTAGTAAGCTGTCGTCGTGGTGGAGCGACGGCGGCATTTGACCAAATCAATAAATATTTCACGATGAACCATATGCCAGTCGTTTCTTCCCAGTATTGGAACCAAGTGCATGGCAATACGCCAGAACAAGTGCGTCAGGATGAAGAAGGCCTTCAGACAATGCGTACCTTAGCGAATAACATGGCTTGGTTACTAAAGTGTATCGAGGCTGGGAAGCAGGCAGGAATCACATTCCCAGAGCGCGAACCGGCGATTAAGACGAATTTTATTAGATAAAAAGTATAAAAGAACAAGTTTGTTTAAAAATAATTTGGAAATAATTGACATAACTCTGGGCGTCAACTATAATGAAACTGTCACGAAAGAGAAGGGGAGTAGCATTATAAGTTGACAAAAGGAGTTGTATCAAAATTATTGAGACAAGTGCGGTACGGAAACGTTTATCGATGTTGGATGTAGTTCGGATAGAGCTCCATAACATAATCGTAAATGAAGAGGAATTTGAGGTACGGCAACCAATTTTAAATCGCTATAGGGAGATCCTACAGACGATCGTAGAACAAGATAGCCACAACATGGAAGCGTATTATTTACTGGCCATGGTGATTCATGAACTAAGGATTGATGGAAGCGTTTCCTTGAGCTACCTTACAAAAGGCTATGAAAAGAGCCAGGGAACTCTCTCTGAGAATGAGTACGCTATATGGGCAACAAATATGGCGTATTTTTGTTTGGAAGAAGGCTCCGATCAGAAGCTCCTTCAAGCGAAATACTTACTACAAAAGGCGGCAACGCCAGCAATCTTATATCCTCAAACATTTTATGCTTATGGACGGACCTTATTTGAACTAGGGGAATTTATTACAGCATCAAAACAGTTCCACAAATGTTATGTGTTAACCAAAGAGAAAAAGTATCGTTACAATGAGGCAGTTAGCTTGATTAAAGGTGGAAAACCAGAACAGGCAGTATTGATTTTAAAGGATATCATGTGTTATCCATTTAAGAGCGAGTTAGATGCCAAAATCCACTGTGTGCTAGGCAATGAATTAGCAAGGGCAGGCGAAAAGGAAGAGGCAACAGTACTTGCGAAACAGTTGGAGAAAAGTTCGTCTAAAGAATTTGCTATCGACGAGATGGATCTTGCGAATTTGATGTACCTCATAGAGGATTATGAAGCAGCAAAAGAGTTGTATGAAAAATGTAACCATTATCTCATCAATGAGGAATGGATCAGCAGATATTTTTATGTACTGTACCGTTTGGGACTTAAGGCGGTAGCAGCAAAGAAAATGAAAGCAATTAAGAAGGGGATTCGTAATTCTCTCTTAGATGTAAAGCACCATAAGTCATTATTTGAGGAAATCTCAGAGAGAGAGAAATACATAGAGATAGAAAAGCAAAGACTAAAAAAGATCAAGGAAGGATATTGTAAAGTATTCGATAAGGAGGAGAAACCTAGTTTAAAGGAACATTATGATATCCAGTACTTTTGTTTTTATATAGGATGTCCAAGACATATGTAAAGAATGACGCATCGCTAGATAAGTAGCGGTGCGTTTTCTTCGCGTCATTCTTGTTGTTGAAAGACTAAAGGAGTATATTTGGTCTCGTTGTAAGTCCGTTTCATCAGATAACGGATCAAGATTGCAATTGCAGCTGTTATTCCTGCGGAGAAAAAGAAAATCAAGATGATCCAATGGCCGAGCGCCTGGAAGATGGAACCGAATAACACTTGGCCGATCGGCATAAGCGCTGAACTAAGGGCAGTGACAAGCGCCATGGTCTTACCAAGCTGTTCTTTTGGTGTATTTAACTGGGTAAAAGTGATACACATGATGTTTATAATGGCGATCAGTACGGAAAAGAAAAATCCCATGCACGTAAATATGATGAAGTTTCTCGAATGGAATCTTTTTGGCTACAAGTGCAGTCAGGATGGAACCTACAATCATGCCAACACCGATGCATCCTTCGCTGATACCGTAAAGGCCATCGCTGATATGGATATATCAATGGAACAATCATGGCGGGGGAACATATGATAGAGCAAAT
>CALZJY010000210.1 GCA_945787925.1 uncultured Anaerosporobacter sp.
CCAATACTTCCCGTCATAACTAATACGAGGATTCGTATATCTACATGGCGATGTTGGTATTTGATTCGGCTTAATCTTGATCCAACCTATTTTTTCTAACAGTACGGATTTAGCATTTACCTTTAGCTTAGATGTGTCATTATAAAAACTAGGCTTAGATTTCTTTTTACTTTTAAATCTTGGTCTCTCAGCCAATCCTTTGAAGAATCTCTTATAAGCTTCGCAAGCATCTTTCACAGCTTGTTTGGCAACATTATTAGATACTTCGTTAAGCCAGCTTAATTCAGTTTTCTTTAACTGAGTGATTTCTTTTCTAAGGTCATTATCTGATATAAATTTACCACCTTGTTTGTAATTTGCTTGTTGTTTAGATAGCGTCCAATTATAAATAAATCTAGCTGTACCTACAGATTGCCACATCTTTTTCTCTTGCTCCTCTGTTGGGTATAGCCTAACTTTCTTTGCTCGTATCATTTTCAACCTGTCTTTCCAAATCATCTTTTTGCTTGTGCGAACTTACTCTGCAATAACCTATTGTTTTTTTAGTTATTTGTTCAGTATTTTTGATACCTAAGAAATGATTAACTTGTTGTTGTGAATAATACCTATACCCACTGTCTGCAACATGGTGCGGTTTGAGAATGTTCTTCTTGTCCCAATTTCTTAAAGTTTATTCTATTTCTCCTATAAGTTTTGCAAACTCTCCTATTGAATAGTATTTCATATAATCACCACCCTTTTGATAGCATCATATTAAATACTTTACAAAAATTCAATGTAGTTTTATAGAGTTTTAGAAACTTATATTAACTGATTTCAATCCTTCTTATCAAGGAATGTGGAAAAAGGACATGAACACTCATGCCCTTCCTCATTTATTATATACCTCTTATTTTTGTATTGTCAATTTCCACCTGCTAATTGATTCAACTCCAATCACGTTAAGATAGAAAAAAATGCAACCCGGAGGACTTGGGTTGCACTTTCTATATAACACTTACAATGCCTGAAATGCTTCTTCTAAATCTTCTAAAATATCGTCGATATGTTCTGTACCGATGGACAAGCGGATCGTATTTGGCTTGATGCCTTGTTCTTCTAATTCCTCTTCGGATAACTGCGCATGTGTTGTAGATGCTGGATGGATTACTAAGGATTTTACATCTGCAACATTGGCAAGTAAAGAGAATACTTGAAGATGGTCGATAAATTTCTTCGCTTCTTCTGCTCCACCTTTGATTTCAAACGTGAAGATGGAACCGCCACCATTTGGGAAGTATTTCTCATAAAGTGCATGTGTGCTGGAATCTGCTAAGGATGGATGGTTTACCTTTTCTACTAATTCATGTTTGTTTAAGTAATCTACTACCTTTAATGCATTCTCCACATGACGCTCTACACGTAAGGATAACGTTTCTAACCCTTGTAAGAAGATAAATGCATGGATTGGAGATAAGGTTGCTCCTGTATCACGAAGTAAGATGGCACGAATCTTTGTAACGAAGGCAGCAGGTCCTACTGCTTTTGTAAAGCTGATTCCATGATAACTTGGGTTTGGTTCTGTAAGGGATGCAAATCTTCCAGATCCTTCCCAATCAAACTTACCACTATCTACGATCACGCCGCCGATTGTCGTTCCATGGCCGCCGATGAATTTTGTTGCAGAGTGTACGACGATATCTGCACCATATTCGATTGGACGGATTAGGTATGGAGTTCCGAATGTATTATCTACTACAAGCGGAATCTTGAATTCATGTGCGATACCTGCAAGTGTTTCAATATCAGCCACGTTGGAGTTTGGATTTCCTAATGTCTCAATATAAAGAGCTTTTGTATTGTCTTTGATTGCTGCTCTTACTTCTTCTAAATTTTCAATATCGACAAATGTCGTTTCAATTCCGTATTCTGGATATGTATGTCTTAATAAGTTGAATGTTCCGCCATAAATAGTTTTTGCGGCTACGATATGGTCTCCTGCTTGCGCCAATGTCTGTAATGTGTAGTTTACTGCTGCTGCACCAGAAGCTACTGCTAAGGCTGCTACGCCGCCTTCTAATGCCGCAATACGTTGTTCGAAGATGTCTTGTGTTGGATTGGTAAGTCTTCCGTAGATATTTCCTGCATCTGTTAATCCAAATCTTGCAGCTGCATGTTCGCAGTTACGAAATACGTAGGAGGAAGATTGATAAATTGGAACGGCTCTTGCGTCTGTGACTGGGTCTGGTTCTTCTTGGCCGATATGTAACTGTTTTGTTTCGAATCTTAATTTTCTTTCTTTTAATGTACTCATGTAAGTTCCCTCTTTCTATTTGAATTTGTTTTGTTTTCCTTTTGATGTATTCATCATATCATACTATTCCTATAAGTGTTAATATGTATAACTTACGGCCAGTTATAGGTTTCCCCTATAATCATATCAAAGTAATAGGACGTTTCCTTCCTCCCAGATACCCAAAAAAATCCAGGAAACCATTTCGGCTCCTGGACCTCTCTTCTGTGGCACGCTTAGTTCTTACCACAACATTTTTTATATTTCTTTCCGCTTCCACATGGACATGGATCATTTGGATATACCTTTGTACCAGCCTTTGCTTTTTCTGCTTCATATGCTTTTGCAAGGTCAAGGCATTTTTCATGGAACGCTGCAATCTTATCTGCATAAACTGCTGCTTTTTCTTGGTCGCCAGTTTGTTCAAATACTGTTTGTGCGCGGTAAAATAATGTTTCTGTATCCAAATCACATTCTAACGAATCATTAATATGCGCTTCTGCCACTTCTTTCGCGCGGTCAATTTCATTCATGGATACTAAGCAGTATAGGTAGCTGTTTACTGCCACTGGATTTTCTGGCTCTTCTGCTAGCCATGCATCAAAATATTGTTTGCATTCTTCTAGCTTGCCCATTCCATGATATGCTTCACCGATTGCAGCACGGAATCCATCTTTTGCGCCTTCGTTCCATGCAAATGTCTCTAACATTTCTTTGCAAAGTTCCACGCGTTCTTCCTGCATTCCTGCTGCTCCAAGCTCACGTTCCATATCTTCAAACCAAGCAAATAAGCCGTATTTGAATTCTGTCTTTTCTTCTACTTCTTGAAGCGTTGGCTTTTTGTCTGCGAATTGTTCTTCAACAATTTGTTTCACTAATGCAAAGCCTTGACGGAAATGCGCTGCCATTTCTTCTTTGTTTCCTTGCATTAATGCATCATATCCTGCATGCTTTTCTGTTTGAATCTCATCAAGTACTACTTCTTTTTGTTCAATTACTGTTGCTTCTGTTACTAAACGATCTAATTGAAGCGCATAATCTGCCTCATCAAATTTATGTCCAAACATCATTACCGAGTTCATATGCTGCACTAACACGCCGCCAATCATCTCTAATGTTTCCATTTGAGAATATCCTGTTTCCATTAGACGATTAAATGCAAGTCTTGCACAAGCAGGATCGTTATCGATAATTTGTTTTTCTACCATTTTAAAAATTTCTGGGTTGAGTTCATATTGTGTCATAGCTATAAAAAATCCTTTCACGTTATGTAATTCTCGTATGCTTCCATTATACGACCAATTACAATTATTATCAAACGTTTCTTCTATGATTTTATTTTTTTCATCCCTCTCGTACCAGCCCTCTCTAAGGCATGTAGTTCTGCAATCGTATGCCCACGATGTTCCGGCATCCTTGTATGATAATGCATCATATGAAGCCGGCAACCAAACGCATCCTTCTCTTCTTCACTAGAAAATACAAGTCCTCTCTGCATACAGTTTGCAAGCACCTGTTTTGTTGACTGCCCAAGCCGCAAACTTAGCTGGATATCTGCACATAAGTCATAAGCCTCTGCTTCTAGAATCTGTAACGACCCATGCAAATATGCAAGCATCTGGGAAAATGCTTCATTTTCCTCCGTATAAAGCGGCTTGGCGTAACAGAGCAATTCTCGTTTCTCTGGAATATAGTATGGCTTGCCTTCTTGTTTTTCCAACAAGGTACGATATCCGTCTTCTAGTTCCATCATGCCTTCTGCCAATAAGTCATTTACCAAATATCCATCTTGATAAAAAAACGCCTCGACTCCTCTGATTTTCTCCCGTTCCTCAAAGCAGTCCCTGACCTCCTCTCCTGTGACGATGATGCCGCTTTGCTCATTCATAATCTCTAAGAACTTCTCTAAGGTCAGCACCCCATATAGATTCGTACAAGCCTTGGCATACTGCTCGATTTGTAATACACGGCTCTTTAACTTCCAAAACCTGCGGTCCTTCTTTAACTCCTCATAATACCGTTCCACTTCT
>CALZJY010000211.1 GCA_945787925.1 uncultured Anaerosporobacter sp.
TGATATACTAGCAATTGATTAATTACCATTTCGGTCTGCATCATGGACAGCCGCCCTGCTCTGCTCCCAATACTGACTTTTTTCATAAACAAGCCTTTCATGACCTTATCTTTATATATGTATGTAAAAAGAAGATAAAATAACACAAAAAACACCGTGTATGTCATACGCCCTACATACACGGTGTTTTTTTGTTTGCAATGTTCCTAAGCGTTCCCTATCGCTCCCCATTCCAAACTACTTCGTTGTTTCATTAGCTTTTACGTTCTGTTCATTTCTGCCCTATCCTGGACTTTCCAGACCAGTTCTTTGCTGTCCCTTATAAGAACCCAATCCCCTTTGGATTCTTCAGCAATGAACCTTTCCACTATATGTGAACCTTATTAACTACTCACCCTATAAATGACTTCTGCCTGCGTTTCATCCATACTTTCTTTTATCTCCTACCTAGTCCCTTTCTAGGCCATGTACTCTCCCTTAGTCTGTTTTTCAATAAAAGATTGCATAAATTTGTAACCGTATACGTTGTTCGTATACACCCTTATCTTTCGTTTTTTCTCACAAAAACTATGATATT
The DNA here is from genome assembly GCA_945787925.1 of uncultured Anaerosporobacter sp. Classification (GTDB taxonomy): domain Bacteria; phylum Bacillota; class Clostridia; order Lachnospirales; family Lachnospiraceae; genus KM106-2. The sequence goes on from CALZJY010000211.1 coordinate 578, forward strand.
CATACTCTTTAACCCAAAAAAAGAGAATATAGCAAACTCTTTCTATGGACGAAGCAGTCGTTCGCCTAAAAGTTTTCCTACATTCTCATTGTTATTTATTCTATCTTAAATCTACAACGATCGATTATCAAAATAAACAAAAAGCATGATGTACTCTTTGGCAACTGGCTGACATAGTGTCTTGCGATACTTTAGTCCCTATAGCTTTGCGTCCCTAGGTTTACCTAGGTTTGCCTATCATTTTGTCACAAGACAATCATACCATACTTACGAAAAATGTCAACCTATTTTTGTTATTTTTTATTTTTTTGGTTTAACTGTAATAATTTGACATTCATACCTTATTTTTTTGTCGTTCGTTCTTTCCGTACCTCTTGTTTGCCTCAAACAAATTCCCCATATAAGGCTTGAGAAAGAATGGGAAATCCATAACGTGTCCTAGAATCGGTAAAGTAATATATTTGTTTTTTGATCACGGATATCGACTTTGGCTGTTATCGTCCATGTCTTCCATGTCTTTGTTTAATTCTTCTAATTTCTTTTGATCGATGTAAATTGTAAATGCTGTTAATTTATCATTTGCAGCAACTTTTTTCACTACATCCTGTTGTTTTATAAACTTATTCACGCGGGAATTAAAGTCGTTTTTGATGCCTGCCATCATCTTGTCATAAGAAGATTTTGTTACCGTGTATTCTACATATCTTCCTGATGTTTTCTTACTTTTAATCGTTAACTGTTTTAAATATGTATTTGTAATAGAAGCAACTTCTTTATCATTGATTACTTCTTTGTCTACTTTCATAACTACAGTCTTTTCAGATGGGTTCTTCACGGTTACTTTGCAAGTGTATTTCTTACTTCCTACTTTTGCTGTAATTACGGCTGTTCCGCTTTTCTTTGCAGTCACTTTCCCGTTTTTTACTGTTGCAACCTTATTGTTGCTTGTTTTCCAATTTGCTTTTTTCTTTGTTCCAGATACTTTTAATACTGTGCTTTGTCCGACATATACCGTAACTTTGGATTTGTTGATTTTTGCTGCTCGTCAACAGTGGATGTTGGTATTGCGAATAAGCAAAGCAGTAGCACTGCAAGAGTTGTGATAAATTTTTTCATACTTCCTCCTAAATAAAACTTTTTATTTTGAGCCCTCGTCATACCATATTTTTCTATGTTTTTAAAGTTATTTCTCCATTTTTATTACTTTTGTTCACAACGAGAAGAAACACGCTTTAGGGCATTTTTATTGCATAGGGGATTCTTCACAATTTCCTATGCAATAAAAAAGAGGAATATACATTCCCCTTTTCATTTCTAAGACACTCTGCCTTGTTTCATTGTATAGATTTTATCTGCCACATTCATTGTAGATGCTCGATGTGAAACGATGACTACCGCTTTTTGTTTTACTTCTTCCTTCAATACTTTTAGGATGACTGCCTCATTTAGACTATCTAAGTTTGATGTCGGTTCATCTAGTAATAGAAGATCCGCATCATGAAGGAATGCTCTTGCAAGACCGATTCTCTGCTTTTCGCCCCCGGAAAGGCTTGCTCCAAGCTCCGTTACCATCGTATCGTATCCTTCTGGCAACCCTGTGATAAAGTCATGGATGGAAGCTTTTTTCGCTGCTGCAATCATTTCTTCCTCTGATACTTCTGGCTTTGCAAGCTTGATATTTGCCGCAATCGTATCCTCAAATAAAAACGTTTCCTGCGTCATATATCCAATATTCTTACGCAACTTGGCAGTTATAATATCAGCTACATTTACGCCCTTTTGATTCTTTTGGAAGGAAATCGTTCCACTTTCCACATCCCAGAATCGCATGATTAGCTTTAATAAAGTGGACTTTCCAGAACCACTCTTTCCCCAAATTCCTACGATTTCATCGGAAGCGACGGACATGGATACTTCATCTAGTATTTTTTCCTCTTCATATGCAAAGCTTACACCCTCCACATGTACCGCTTCATAATTTGCTGGAACACTTGCTCCTTCTGTCACTTCTTCTACCATCGGTGCCTCCTCTAAGATCGCAAGCACACGTTCTCCTGCTGCAAAGGTCTGAAGCAAGTTGTTAGATAGGTTGCTAAGGGCAAATACCGGTCCAAAGGAACTCATCAACGAAATAACCGAAATCAATACCCCATCAAATCCAATCTGTCCTTGCTTGGCATAATGGACTGCAGTAAATAACATGGCTAAGGAACAGAAAAGAACTGCACTTTCGGTAACACCTTTCGTCATGCCTTCTTTTCTCTTTAACTTTCCTTGGAACATATCAAGCTCTTTTGACATTCCTGTCATTGTCTTAATACGTTCCTCACCGATCCCATATTGAATCGTTTCTCTAATTCCACGTAGATTTTCTAATACATAACTATTTAATGCTCCAAAACGTTCTCGATATTCACGCCCTGTCTCACGCCCAAATTTGGAATTCATCCATGGAATGATTGCTCCCACGATTACATATGACACTAAGGCAACTATGGCTAGCATCTTATGATACCTTCCAATAAAGCATACCATCAAAATGGAGGTAATGATTGCAATACAGATTGGTGCAATTGTATGGGCATAAAACACTTCTAACAATTCAATGTCTGTCGTAATCAGACTGATTAAATTCCCTTTTTCTTTTCCTTCTAGTTTGGCTGGCGCCAATCTTCGAAGCGCGCCAAAGACTTGGTCCCGAATGATTGCAAGTAGCTTAAATGCAATGTAATGTCCACTGGCCTGCTCTGCATAACGAAGCACTCCTCGTAATACCGCGAAGGCTACCAGGCAAACCAAGATTGTCTCGTTGTTGACCGGAGTCTGATATCCCAATAAATTTAGGATGCCAAATCCCGCAAAAATGGTGATGAAGATGGAGCACAAATTTCACTGCCATCACTACTAAGATACAGATTCTCGCATAAATGACATCCACCGTGATAAAGGCAATCAAAAGCATGGTGGATGCAAAGGATAATAGCTTTATTTTCGTGGCTAATGTCATTTCACGATGTGTTACAAAGTCCTCTAAATGTCGTTTGTATAACGTTGTCTGAATAAACCACTCATGAAGGCGCTTGGAACTCTTTCCAAAGCAAAAGGCAGAAAGCAGTAAAAATGGCGTGGTCGGAAGTACTGGAAGCACTACTCCTATCGCTCCAAGTCCAAAACTCACAAGTCCAAGCAGTGCATACATCAATCTCATTTCTTGTGTTCCTCTCTTTTTTGTTTTCTCTTATATTTGATGGAATGATATGCATGTAGGAGCACTAGATGGGGCTTTACAAGCATCATCCTAGGACCGGAATAACGCATTACCTCCTTTATTTTCACTCTCATATCGCTTTTGTAGCAGTGCACGCGACAGTTGCTACAAAACGTCTTTTCTTTCATAAATGGACATTTTTCAATACGTGCCTTAGCATATTGGAACAACTCTTCACACTCCTCACAAAGCTCTTTTTTCTGTCCATGCTTTCCCCTGCAGTATAGGTGTATCATCTGCTCTATGATTTGCAGCTCTTGTTTTCTTTTTTTCTCTACTTTCATTACATTACGTTCATATAAAAATAACATATCAGAACAAAGTGTCTTTGACATTTCCTATGCAAGAGAAGCCATAACATCGTTCCTACAACTGTTATGGCTTGCTCTCTATCTTTCTTCAATTGTTCGAAGAATCTTCGCAGGATTTCC
>CALZJY010000212.1 GCA_945787925.1 uncultured Anaerosporobacter sp.
GGAACTGACGTTGCGATAGAAAGCGCGGATATCGTGCTTATGAAGAATGACTTATTAGATGCGGTAACTGCCATCCGTTTAAGCAAGGCCGTGATCCGAAACATCAAACAGAACCTATTCTGGGCATTCTTCTACAACAGTGTGGGGATTCCACTAGCAGCAGGCGTGTTATATCCATTCTTCGGACTAAAGCTAAGCCCGATGTTTGGCGCGGCTGCCATGAGTCTAAGCAGCGTATGCGTAGTAACCAATGCATTACGACTTAGATTGTTCAAAAGTGATTATGATAGAACACAAGCACCCGAAAGAGAAGCGGTGGTTGTACGTCATGAGGAATCTCATGAAATGAATAGCGAGTCAAATAAGGAGGAAAACAAGATGATTACAGTAAAAATCGAAGGAATGTCATGCGGACATTGTACTGCACATGTAGAAAAAGCATTAAAAGCCGTAGTAGGTGATGTAGTAGATGTAAAATTAGAAGATAAGGCAGCGTACATCAATGCCGAAATCAGTGATGAACAAATCAAAGAAATCATTACAGAAGCAGGCTACGAAGTAGTTTCCATCGAAAGATAAAGAAACGAAAAAAAGGAGTTCCAGAGGACGAATCTGGAACTTCTTTTCTTTTAAGATAGAACTTTGAGAGAGTATGTCTTGTAATCTAAAGCTCGAATAAGCCAACAGTGGATAAGATAGAGCTGATTAAGATTACAAGTAAGAATATTGGAGCAATATATTTGATTGTTACGACGAACATCTTTTCACGTGTAAATGCTCCAGAACTCTTGATTTCATCAATTACGGTTTCCACTCCAACCACGTTAGAGATAAAGAAACAAGTAAGAAGCGCTGCGATTGGCATTAATAATGAGTTTGTTACGAAATCAAAGAAACTCAAGATATCCATATTTAATGGAGTAATACCAGCCCAGATGCCATTTCCTAAGGAGCAAGGAATAGCGATTCCTACAGCGATGATTATCATAAGGATGCAGCTTGTAATACGGTTTAGCTTAAATCCATCCATAAAGAATGCGATACTCGCTTCTAGCAATGAGATTGCGCTTGTAAGTGCTGCAAAGAATACTAGGAGGAAGAAGACCGCACCGATTACAGATCCCATCTTCATGCTTGCAAATACCTTTGGAAGCATTACGAACATTAATCCAGGACCTGCTTGTAAGGCACTCGCATCTCCGTGGGAGAAGGAGAAAACGGCTGGAATGATCATAAGACCAGCGATAAATGCAATACCTACATCAAATAATTCGATTTGCTTGATACTGCTTTCCATATTGATTTTCTTATCCATATAGGAACCATAAGCGAATAGGATACCCATGGCAATGGACAAGGAGTAGAACATCTGGCCAAGGGCTGCGATGATCGTCTTGAACGAGAAGTTCTTGAAGTTTGGAATGATGTAGTATTTTACACCTTCTAAGGAGCCAGGTCTTGTTACCGAATAGATTGCAATTATGACAGAAAGCACTGCAAGAAGTGGCATAAGGACTTTGCTTGCTTTTTCAATGCCTCCTACACCTACAAAAACGAAGATTAGTGCTGCAGCAAGGAATAATACAGCCCAAAGGATTGGTTCTCCACTTTTCCCTATGTAGGAACCAAAGAAGCCATCTTTTGCTGCTGCACTTGCTTGCCCTGTTACAAAAACAGCAAAGTACTTCATAACCCATCCACCGATTACGCAGTAGTAAGGTACGATGAAGATTGGTATGATGGCATTTATAAAGCCCATCCATTTATATTTCTTTCTTAAATCACCAAAGGCTGCAATTGCACTTTTCCCTGTCTTACGGCCGAGAGCAGTTTCAGCTGCAACAAGTGTAAAGCCAAATGTTAGTGTAAGAAGAATATATACAAGTAAAAAGATTCCGCCGCCGTATTTGGCTGCCAGATAAGGGAATCTCCAGATGTTACCGAGACCTACGGCAGATCCTGCTACTGCCAGTATGTAACCTAGTTTTCCCGAGAAGCTTCCACGCTCTGTTTGATTCATAGCTCATTCCTCCAGTCTAGGCATTGGTTTGCACCAATGTCTGTAATTTGTTGATTTAACAGTTTGAAACTTTAAATATTTGTTGCTTTAAACTAATAAAGCAATATTGTAACATTCTATAGGACGGAAAAGAGGAAGTCAATACTTAACTAAATAAAAATAATATACAATATATACCATTTCAACTTATTGGGAAATGCTGCATATACTAATCATAATGTTAGAATGGATGAAGCGGATGATACGAATATTATCCATCGATGGCGGAGGAATGAAGGGAATCATCTCTGCAATCGTACTAGAGAGACTAGAGGAATTGTTGCGATTTTATTCGAGACGGGAAGATGCAGTAATCAGTGATTATTTTGACTTGGTAGGTGGAACGAGCACGGGATCCATCATTACTGCCTTGTTATTGGCGCCGGATCGGACGGGAAAGGGAGGCTATGTGGCATCCGACATCATAAATCTCTATGAGCAGCATGGAAAGGAAATCTTTAAGAAGCGGTTGTTCTTTCCAGTCAGCCAGCTGGTTTCATCGAAGTATAGTTCCAGGGCGTTCGAGCGCTTGTTAGAAAAATATTTGAAAGGATTGACGTTAGAAGACCTTAAGAAGGACTGCCTGATTACGTCCTATGATATGTCAAGACGGAAGGGCGTGTTTTTCAGCACGCTATCAAGCAACACATGGGAAAAGCAAAATTATGCGCTGAAAGATATCGTATTAGCATCTACTGCCGCACCGACCTATTTTCCACCAAGGCAGTTATACAATGAGCGGTATCCAAACAACTGTCATATCGATGGTGGCGTCATCGCCAATAATCCAGCCATGTGTCTGCTAGTAGAGAGCGTAAAGTGCCAAGGCTTTACTTCCTTTAATGATGTGATGCTCTTAAGCATTGGAAATGCAGGTTCTACAGAATATTATGAATATCGCTCGGTAAAGCATTGGGGTATCGTAAACTGGGCAATTCCTATGTTGAATATCTTGATGGATGGAAGCGAAGGAACCGTGCATTATCAAGTGAAGTGTATCTTTGACAATCTAAATTGCAAGGACCAATACTTACGCATTGAGAAGAATACCAACGAGGAAGTCCCTGCCATGGATGCCGTTTCCGATAAGGCGCTTGTCAGGATGATTGAGATTGGCGAGCAGCTCGTACGGGAGAATGATGAGAAGCTAAAGGCGTTTGTAAAACGATTAGTAAAAGAAGGGTAGTCAGAAAGAAGAAGAATTTCTAAACAAAATGTAAGAAATTCTTCTTCTTTTTATAAAGGCATAAAATTGGAAGAAGGGATAGAATAAATGGTGTCAAGGGGAAGGGAGGTAAATAGAACGAAGTCATAAAATATGATAGAATAGGAGAAAAAGTAGAAATAAGGTTGGTAAGAACATGGATACAAATCATATTTTAATCGTAGATGACGAAAAAGAGATTACAAAGGCAATCGCAATCTATATGGAGAGCCAAGGATATCGAGTACATATCGCTTACAATGGAATGGAAGCATTAGAGTTAGTAGAAAAGCAGTCGATGGATTTAGCCATCATCGATTTGATGATGCCGGTGATGGATGGTAATACGTTAATGAGTAAGATTCGTGAGAAGCATGAGTTCCCAATCATCATCCTATCGGCAAAGTCAGAAGATATGGACAAGGTTATGGGACTTACGATGGGAGCCGACGATTATGTGACCAAGCCATTTGTACCGATGGAGCTGATTGCAAGGGTGAAATCCCAGCTCCGTAGATATAACCGCTACCAGCAAGGAATCAGTGAAGCCATGAAGGAAAGCGGAGTCTACCGCGTAGGAGAACTGATGCTCAATGAGACCGAGCGTGTGGTGACGGCAGAAGGAGAGGAAATCCGTCTGACACCGATGGAATTTAAAATCCTGCGCCTGCTTATGAAGGAGCCTGGCCGTGTGTTTTCCGCAGAAGAGATTTATGAGGCCGTATGGAAAGAAAAAGCGGTCAATACAGACACCATCATGGTACATATCCGAAGGATTCGAGAAAAGATTGAGATAACGCCGAAAGAACCAAAATACTTAAAAGTCGTATGGGGGGTAGGCTATAAAATTGAAAATAATAACTAAGAAGCTTACGGTTAGATGGGGAGTCATTGTACTCCTAGCATCGATATTAATTACTGCAGCATATCCAGCTATTTACCGAGGAGTAAATGGGGAACGGGCAGTCATGGAATTATATAATTCCGATATAATACAAGCAAGAATCGC
>CALZJY010000213.1 GCA_945787925.1 uncultured Anaerosporobacter sp.
ACCTGTTATAGTGTACCATTTTTGATTTTAAAATGCACCCAGAACCATAGGCTTGCCTAGGTCTTGGGTGCATCGCTGCTTCTCTTATTTTAAAAAGCCATTGATGATTTGTGCTTCGGCTTCTTCTTCCGTAAGCCCAAATGTCATCAGCTTGATAATCTGTTCTCCTGCAATCTTTCCGATTGCCGCTTCATGGATTAGGCTGGCATCGATATGGTTTGCCGTAAGTTCCGGCGTAGCGCTTACACTTGCGCCATCCATGATAATCGCATCACATTCGGTATGTCCGGTACAGTTGCTATTCCCATTGATCTTAGAAATAAACTGCTGGCGGGAATGGTCTTTTGCAACGGAACGGCTGACTACGTCTGCGCCACAGCCGCTGCCATTTAAGTCTACGGAAAAATCTGTCTTTGCTGTCTGGTTTCCATGAGTCATGATTTTTTCACGGATGATTAATTTTGCATCCTCTTTTAAATCAGCTCTTGTCACACGCACCGTGGAGTCTACCCCTTTGATCTGTACCGTATCCATCTCCATATAGCCGCCCTCGTCGATATGCACGATGGTTTGCGGATTCAGCACGCGCTCTCCCGTTCCATCTCCTTCGCCATAATGCTTCTCGATATATTTTACTTTGGCGTTCTTTCCAATATAGAACGTATGAATTCCATCATGTTCGGATTTTTGCTCTCCACAGTTGTGGATGCCGCAGCCTGCCACAATCGTTACATCTGCATTGTCTCCTACGAAAAAATCATTATATACCGTCTCCGTAAGCCCTGTCTGACTTAGGATGACTGGAATATGTACGCTTTCATGAACCGTGCCTGGCTTGATATGGATATCGATGCCTGGCTTATCTGTCTTCGTGTCGATTTGAATGTTGGCTGTGGAATTCCTGCCAATGCTCTTTCCATCAGAACGGATATTATAGGCTCCTTCTGGAATCTCATGGATTCCGGATACCTGTTCTAGCATATGTCTTTGTAATTCATCCATCGTTTCTTCCTCCTACACTTCCTGATAGTATCCACATGGTTCTTTTTCCATGCCTAACAATTCGTCAAGCACTTCATCCTTCTTGCCTATCTTCCTAATGGTACCATCCGCAATCACGATGATCTTATCTGCAATGCTTAAGAGTCTCTCTTGGTGGGAGATGATCACTAGCGCCCCCGCCCTCCTTGCATGCATCTTCTCAAACACTTGAATCAAGTTATGGAAGCTCCAAATATCGATTCCTGCTTCTGGCTCATCGAATACCGCAATCTTCGCATCTCTTGCAATCAAGCTTGCAATCTCAATCCTCTTGATTTCCCCGCCAGAAAGACTGGCGTCTACTTCTCTGTCTATGTACTCTTTGGTGCATAATCCTACTTGCGCAAGATAGTCACAGGCTTCCTGCTTCGTAATCTTTCTTCCTGCTGCAAGGCTGATGAAATCCTTTACCGTAATTCCCTTGAAACGGACTGGCTGTTGAAATGCAAAACCGATTCCTCTCTTGGCGCGCTCTGTCACCGAATAGTCCGTAATGTCCTCTCCATCTAACAGGATTTTTCCTCCCGTCGGCTTCTCAATTCCCATGATGATCTTTGCAAGCGTAGACTTTCCGCCTCCGTTTGGCCCTGTGATGGCAAAAAAGCCTCCATCCTCGATCGTAAGGCTGATGTCTTTTAGGATTTTCTTTCCCTCTACTTCAAATGAAATATTTCTTAATTCCAACATAGCTACTCCTCCAGTATACGTTTATGCCTCTTTTTCTAAATACGTTTAAATGACATATATCTTGAACCTTGGAATGTGAGTTTCCCATAATCTCCACGGATCAAATACCCATACTCATCATCCGGCACATGAAACTCCATACGACTTCCACTTTCTACTTCAAACGTCACGTAGTATCTCGTATTTGCGGATGTATGTGTGCAGGCCATATCTGTTCCATGGGTATGTGTGCTTCTTGTCACATTCTCACGCTTATCCACGATTGTAGCATCCACGGTAAGAATCGGGGATGCGTTATCCTTCTTATTTTGCTTTATGCTCTGCACAATTACAGTAACAATTCCTCCTAAGACTACTACAAATGCCATTGTAATAATCACAGGAACCAACTTAAACATAATATCCTCTTCAAATCCATACAACATGTTGTTCACTTTTCCTCTCTATGTAGTCCTTATAGATATGCTGCTACAATTCCAAGCAATACCGCCGTTACTACTGGAATTAATAACACACAACCAATCCGGTAACATTTCTTCACGTATCGCAGTGTCTCTAGTTGTACTGCCAATTGCAGTTCTTGCTCTGTAAGCTCTGATTCTCCCACTGCTATTGTAACATCTGTATTTCCATTTGTAAAACAACAATAAGGTAGCAGATGCCTCTCCTCTGCTACCTTATTCCTACTTATCATATTCGATTAAGGATAAGTATCCATTTCCCTGCAAGCTACGCTCCACCTTTAGCGTCTTCGTGCATTTGATCAATAAACCATATAATTCGGCCTCTGATAACCGTCTTCCAAATTCCTTCTTCGTATATTGAAGCAACAATGCCAATGCTCCTGATACGACTGGAGTCGCCATGGAAGTTCCAGACAAGGATACATAGCCATTTCCAAGATAGGTCGATAAAATATCTTTTCCTGGCGCCACTAAATCCACAAACCGATTGGAGTTTGAAAATGGAGCAACGCTATATTGCTTCGTCATAGCCCCTACACAGATGACCTCCTCATAGGCTCCTGGATAATCCGACTCCATCGTACTGGCATTTCCATCTCCAGAATTTCCTGCTGCACAACAAACCGAAATATTCTTTGCCACTGCCTTCTGAATTGCCTTCCGCATCGAAGGGTCGTCTACATTGGTACCTAATGACATATTGATAATATCCACGTTCTGTTCTACCGCATATTCCACTGCACGAACAAGTGCATCAGAGGAACCGCTACCGTTACGATCTAATACCTTTAAAATCAAAAACTTGCATTTAGGAGCCATTCCTCGAAAATATCGATTCTCTTCCGCTGCGATAATGCCCGCCACATGGGTCCCATGCCCATTAAAATCCGTATAGTCATCTATCGTTCCCTCACTGGTAAAATTCCGTCCTCCAATGATTCGATTGCTAGGAATCGCCTCATGTTGTGCAAGTCCAGTATCAATAACGGCTACGGTCACATTCTGCCCCGTTATTCCCCTGTTATAAAAAATATCTGCTCCTGTTATCGATAGCATCGACATATCCATCTGTAACGCATCAATCAGTTTACACTCCATACCTGCCTCAAGAAATAATATTGTTATGCTATATATATTGTGGCCTAGCTATTTTATGACGCTTGTTCGCTAGATGTTATCCTTTTTTCTGTCACGACTGCATGCTCACGAAGTACTCCGATGGCCTTTTCCTCTAACAGCCAGTTACGGATTTCCGCCTCTTCGTAATCCTTTAACAAGGCTTCCTCATCTTCATATCCATACGCCTGAACATATTCTTCGATTCCCTCTTTATATTCCTCATCAGATACAGATAAGGATTCCTCCTTACAAATAGCGGCTAGTACCATGGCACGCTTTACTAACCCTTTTGTTTCTTCTTCTATCTGCTCTGTCGTAATGCCCGCAACCTCATAGAACTCTTCTAAGCTGGCACTTCCATAAAGAGATGCATAGGCAGCGTAGCCATTGTCTACTTCCTTCTTACAAAGCGCATAAAGCTCCTCATTTCCTTCTTCTGCCGTTGCACCTTCTACCACTTTTGTTACTAAGGATTCTTTTACTTCGGCTTCACTATTGGAGTCATTTTCTTGTTGTAGCCATGCAGCCACTTCTTCCTTTAACGCATCATAGGATTCATATCCTAATGTTTCAGAAACAAAAGAATCCGTAAGCTCTGGAAGCTCCTTCTCTACGACTTTCTTTACATCCACCTCGAAGGTAATGGAGTCCCCTGCTACTGGTACGCTTTCCTCTAACCAATATTCTTCTTCATAAGGCACTGTAAATACCCTGTGCTCCCCAGCCTTCACACCGAGTAACTTCTTGTCTACCTCTTCCCCATATTCTGCTTGTCCAAGGACGAACTCTACAGTTTCATCTGTATACTCTAACACCGTCTCTAACTCTGTCTTTGCAACCAATGTCATTGTAAGGATATCGTTCTCTTTGGCTCCCCTTGCCACTTCCTTATACGTCGCATAATCCTCCACTAACAAATCTATCTCATCTTGTATCTCGCTATCGGTCACTGTA
>CALZJY010000214.1 GCA_945787925.1 uncultured Anaerosporobacter sp.
TAACGAAAAGTGAAGAATAAAGAGTGAAGAGCTTCACTCTTTCAACACGATTCTTATTTATTGTAACATTTTTTTGTCTGAATAACTAGTATTCTAGTTACCAATTTTCTTCACTTCTATTTCTTACCAAACGAATGCTAATACTTCGCCACCAACGTTAGCTTTTCTAGCTTCTTTATCAGTGATAACACCTTTGTTTGTAGAGATAATTGCGATACCTAAGCCGCCTAAAACTCTTGGAAGTTCAGCTGCGTTAGCGTACACACGAAGACCTGGTTTAGAAATTCTCTTAAGACCAGTAATAATTTTTTCATTTTTATCTTTACCGTATTTTAATGTGATACGGATAGTTTTGAATCCACCGATTTCTTCGATGTCGTATTTTTTGATGTAACCTTCTTTTACAAGAATGTCAGCGATTGCAACTTTCATTTTAGAAGCAGGTACATCTACTGTATCATGTTTAGCAGTGTTAGCGTTACGAATTCTTGTAAGCATATCTGCAATTGGATCAGTTGTCATTGTCATTTGAGTTGCCTCCTTCCTTTTTCTTACCAGCTTGCTTTTTTAACACCTGGAATTTGACCTTTATAAGCTAATTCACGGAAGCAGATTCTGCAGATTCCGTATTTTCTTAAATAAGCATGTGGACGACCACAGATTCTACAACGATTGTATTCTCTAGTAGAGAATTTTGCTGGACGTTGTTGCTTAACTTTCATAGACACTTTAGCCATGAAATTTCCCTCCTTACTATTTAACTATTTTTTAAATGGCATACCGAATTGTGTTAATAATTCACGAGCTTCTTCATCAGTTTTCGCAGTAGTTACGAAAATAATGTCCATACCTCTAACTTTATCAACTTTATCATATTCGATTTCAGGGAAAATAAGTTGTTCTTTAATACCTAAAGCGTAGTTACCTCTACCGTCAAATGCGTTAGGGTTAACACCTCTAAAGTCACGTACACGTGGTAAAGCTAAGTTGATAAGACGATCAGCAAATTCATACATTTTTTCGCCTCTTAAAGTAACTTTACATCCGATAGGCATACCTTCTCTTAATTTGAAGTTAGCGATAGATTTTTTAGCTTTAGTAGCTACAACTTTTTGACCAGCGATGATTTCAAGATCTCTGATTGCGCTTTCTAATGCTTTAGCGTTATCTTTAGCTTCGCCAACGCCCATGTTAATTACGATTTTATCTAATTTAGGAATTTCCATTGCGTTCTTGTAACCGAACTTTTTAGTCATTCCGTCCATGATTTCATTTTTATAAGTTTCTCTTAATCTAGCCAATGATAGGACCTCCTCTCTTCAATTAGTCGATAGCTTTTCCAGTAGCTTTCGCAACACGAACTTTTTTACCGTCTTTTACTTCGAATCCTACTCTAGTAACTTTTCCATCTACAACTAACATTACGTTAGATACGTCGATAGCAGCTTCTTGGTGGATGATTCCGCCTTGAGGATTGCTTTGAGATGGTTTGCTGTGTTTTGTTACAGTGTTAACGCCTTCTACTAGTACTTTACCATTTTTTACAGAAAGAACTTTTCCTTCTTTACCTTTATCTTTACCAGTGATTACTTTTACAAGATCACCTTTTTTAATTTTACTAGTTGCCACTTGTTGACACCTCCTTATAACACTTCTGGTGCTAAGGAAACAATTTTCATGAATTGTTTCTCTCTTAATTCTCTAGCTACTGGTCCAAAGATACGAGTTCCTTTTGGATTTTTATCATCTTTGATGATAACAGCAGCATTTTCATCGAACTTGATATAAGAACCGTCTTTACGACGAGCTCCTTTAACAGAACGAACAACTACAGCTTTAACTACATCACCTTTTTTAACAACTCCGCCTGGTGTTGCATCTTTAACCGTAGCAACGATGATATCGCCGATGTTAGCGTATCTTCTTGTAGATCCGCCTAATACTCTGATACAAAGTAATTCTTTAGCACCAGTATTATCGGCAACTTTAAGTCTTGATTCTTGTTGGATCATAATACTACTCCTTTCAGCATTATTGTGAAAGAGATGAGTTATGATTCAATGATGCATACGTCTCACTCTTCACTCTGACTGCATATATAATTCTATTTCGCACGTTCGATAACTTCTACAAGTCTCCATCTCTTATCCTTAGATAAAGGTCTTGTTTCCATTACTTTTACTCTATCACCGATTTTACAATCGTTGTTTTCGTCATGAGCTTTTAATTTATAAGTTCTTTTAACGATTTTGTTGTATAATGGGTGTTTTACGTTGTCAACTACAGCTACAACGATAGTTTTGTCCATTTTATCACTTACAACTTTACCGATACGAGTCTTTCTTAAATTTCTTTCCACAACAATTCCTCCTTCCTAGGATAAGTTACGCGTTAGCTTTTGCTGAGATTACAGTTTGAATTCTAGCAATGTTTTTTCTAACTTCTTTGATTCTGCTTGTATTATCTAATTGGTTTGTTGCGTTTTGGAATCTTAAATTGAAAAGTTCCTTTTTAGCAGCTACTAATTCTACGTTTAATTCTTCGATAGATTTACTATTTAAATCTTTAACATAATCTCTAATTTTCACTGTTGTCACCGCCTTCTAAATCTGCGCGAGAAACTACTTTACATTTTACTGGTAATTTGTGTGTAGCAAGACGTAATGCTTCTCTTGCAGTTTCTTCTGCAACGCCTGAGATTTCAAACATAACACGACCTGGTTTAACTACAGCTACCCAGTATTCAAGGGAACCTTTACCGGAACCCATACGAGTTTCTGCTGGTTTTGCAGTTACTGGTTTATCTGGGAAGATTTTAATCCAAACTTTACCACCACGTTTGATGTAACGAGTCATCGCGATACGGGCAGCTTCGATTTGGTTAGATCTGATCCACGCTGGCTCTAAAGCCACGATACCATATTCACCGTTAGTAATCTTATTACCTCTTAACGCCTTTCCAGTCATGGAGCCACGGAACTGTTTACGACGTTTAACTCTTTTTGGCATTAACATTATTTTGCGCTCCCTTCCTTATTTGTTCTTGTTGGAAGTACTTCACCATGGTAGATCCAAACTTTAACACCGAATTTACCATAAGTTGTATCAGCTTCAGCAAAACCGTAATCGATATTTGCACGTAAAGTTTGTAGTGGAATAGTACCTTCACTATAGAATTCAGTACGAGCCATATCTGCGCCGCCTAAACGACCGGAAACAGCTGTTTTGATACCTTTAGCGCCAGCTTTCATTGTTCTGCCCATGCAAGATTTCATCGCACGTCTGAAAGATACACGATTTTCTAATTGTGCAGCAATGTTTTCAGCAACTAATTGAGCATCAGCATCTGGTCTTTTAACTTCTTTAATGTCTACCATTAATTTTTTACCAGAGATGAATTTAACTAATTCTGCTTTTAATTTTTCGATTTCAGAACCACCTTTACCGATAACAACACCTGGTTTACCAGTGTAGATGATTACTTTAATTCTATCAGAAGCTCTCTCGATTTCGATTTTGGAAACCTGAGCGCTGTAAAGTCTGTCTTTTAAGAAAGTTCTAATTTTGTGATCTTCAACTAAGTTATCAGCAAAATCAGCTTCCGCATACCATCTAGAGTCCCAGTCTTTAATAACACCGACTCTTAAACCATGAGGATTAACTTTTTGTCCCATGTTTGCCCTCCTTATCTTTCATCAAGCACGATTGTGATGTGGCTCATTCTTTTTTCGATTCTATAAGCTCTACCTTGTGCTCTTGGTCTAATTCTCTTCATTGTTGGTCCTTTGTTTGCATAGCAAGCAGCAACATAAAGATTTTCAGGATTCATTCCGTTATTATTTTCAGCATTAGCGATTGCTGATTTTAATAATTTTTCAATAAGACTTGAAGCATATCTTGGATTATAAGCTAAAATACCAAGTGCTGTTTGTACATCCTTGCCACGAATTGCGTCTAAAACGAAACAAGCTTTTTGAACTGAAACTCTTGCGTAAGATAACTTAGCAGTTGGTCTAGTTTCTCTTTGATTTTCGTTTCTTTCTCTTTTAATCTGGGATCTATGTCCTTTAGCCATGGATGCAACCTCCTTTCAAAATTACAAATCTGATTTATATCAAATTACGTTACGATTAATTATCTTCTAGATTTCTTTTCGTCCTTACCATGTCCTCTGTAAGTTCTTGTAGCTACGAATTCGCCAAGTTTGTGGCCAACCATATCTTCAGTCACATATACAGGTACATGTTTTCTTCCATCATGAACA
>CALZJY010000215.1 GCA_945787925.1 uncultured Anaerosporobacter sp.
TGCTGCATCTCTATCGCACATCCTGCAACCATCGTTTGGTCTTCATAGGACATATAGAAATATCCACTGTCCCCCCATTCCGTTCCCCAACTGTTTTTCACAATCCATGCACCGTTTCTACTAGGATACTCATTGAAATTATATCTGGAATAATTGTCATCCCATCCAACGATGGCTACAGAGTGATCGGTTCCATAATCCTCCGTATTGTAAAGCGCTGCAGTATCATAGTTATAGTCGTAGATGTTCACGCTTACTATGAGGCTGCCATACTTTGAAACAGCTTCCTTGATTTGGTCTACTTGGTTTGGCACCCAATATACGTTCTTGACCATGGCTGCCTGCTCCGAATATGCCTTCCCCGTATCTGGATTCTTTCCTTTCTCCAGCGCATCAAACGGATAGTATGCCTCTTTCTTGATTCCCATTCCTGTCGTTGCAAAAAGGGTGGATATCCATGCGTTTCCCGAATAGTCATACAGGCTCTCTCCTTCTCTCCCGTAGATATTGCGATCCTTCGTTGCTAATTTCAGCGGATCATTTACTACGGTTCGGTTGTAAAAATAATAGGCAAAGGCTGCCTCTGATAGGTCTGTGTTCTTATTGGTACAGACGTTTCCATCTACCTTCACCTTGTTCTTGATCATCGATGTCTCCATTGCAGCCATGGTAGCAAAATCCCAACACCAGCTACTATCCATTTGATCCTTGACTGGAGTTACTAGTCCTTTGCTCCTTCCATCATATTGGCTCTCTGCCGCCGTTTCACTTTTCATTCCATCGGCTAACTTGCTCCGCTGTATGTTCAACTCTATGGCTTCCTCGGACAGCTTGCTGCCGCCCTTCCTCTCAAAGGATTTCTGCTCCTTGATTTCTTCTTTCGTTAATTTCCGTCCCTTTATGTATCGTATTCCATTCGTGCTTTCCCCCTTGTCTCCCTTCTCGGCCGACACGCCAACCCCAAAAACATGTAGCATAGCCATAAGTAGTATTAGGATGATTACAACTTTCTTCCTCACAAACCCCTTCCTTTCTACGCCCCTGCGTGGTTGATGAAATAGAACTCTACTATTAGTTTATGAGGCAGCCTTGTTCTCTATTACAGAAATCTCCATAAAGAACCTCTTATCCCCCAGTGTGTCTTCTATACCCTTCTTTTTCGTCTTTTTCTTGCAATCCCCTACGTAACAAAAAAAGCAGCCCCGTCAGTTTTTGGGGGCTGCTCAGACTGTAGACAAACTAACACGTTCTGTTACTCATCTATACATAGATTTTGATCTCTTTTTCTAAATATAAGGAATAGATATACACTTCCGCCACTGGCTTATGCGTCATCTGCTCTAATGCCTTCTTATAATACGAAAGCTGTGTCTGATAACGTTTTACCAGCCATCCTGCATGCTCCACATGATCGGTCTTATAATCAAGAAGGATCAGTTTTCCTTTCTCTTCAAAATAAAGGTCGATGATTCCCTGTATTAACACCATTTCATCACTGTCATACGTCGGGCTGATCGTCCTTGCTGGCTGTCCAATCACGAACTGCTGCTCTCTGCGCAGTGCCTTTTGCTCTGCTGCCCTTGCGATTCGTCTTCCTAGGGGACTCGTCGTAAATGCTAACAGCTTCTCTGGCCTAAGCGCCTCATACTCTTCCTTCGTGAAGATTTCTTTTAATGCCATCTTATCAAGCTGAAGCTTGATTTCCTCTAACGTTCCTGCCTGCTTATAATCGATTCTTTCTAATGCCCTATGGTATAGGGTACCGATTTCTGCAGCCTGCAGGGTAGTCTCGTTTTCTTCCACCTGCTTGTTCCTAATAAACGCTGGGACCGTATGCACGATTTCTGGAAGCGGTTCCTCTTGTGCCTCTTCCTCTAGGGCGCCATCGATTACGTCAAATGGCACTTCGTCTGGTTCTTCCTCCACGACCTCTTCGATTGACACACTTTCCTCATCGCCTACTTCCATCTGCTGCAGTTTCTTCAATTCACTAACCGTAACCTTGCTCTTAATGATGGTATCCGCCTCAAATGGGTACCGGAAGCTTAATCGCTCCTCTAACTCTTTATGCAGTTCTTCTTCATATACTGCCCCGGCATCAAAGCTTCGTAATTCTTCCTTGATCAGGCTTCGTTTCACTGCCTCTACCACCTCGCTGTGGATCAGGCTGCCCGCATTGACAAACTGCACGGAAAATGGAACGTTTTCTCGTACCACTTCCTTCTCCTTCATCATATAGTAGATATCATCTACTTCCCTGCCATCTAATAGTGCCGCCATCTTGTTCGTCTCGTTGATATAGACTGGATGTGGCGCAATTGCTTCTAATACCCAGTCCTGATAACTTCCTGCACTGGTTACCTTATGGTAGGAAAGTGGCTCTCCCTCCTTATGGCTTTCATTCACCGCGTCTAAGACAAACTTATCTAGCTTTGGCTTATATCCTGTCATAATGAGCTTTTCTTTCGCTCTTGTAAGGGCTACATAAAGGACGCGGAGTTCCTCTGCCTGGTTCTCTAACATGATCTTCCGCTGGATGACCTTCTTCATCAAGGTCGGTGACTTTATTCTATAGTCCTTATTGATATAATCTGGTCCAAGCCCCAAGTCTGCATGAAGCACGAGGCGGCCTCTTGCATCCTGATTGTTCATCTTCTTGCCCATTCCTGAGGCAAATACGATCGGGAACTCTAGCCCTTTGGACTTATGGATGCTCATGATCCTTACCGCGTCGTCCGATTCGCTTCCTACGCTGGCTTCTCCATAGTCAATCTCATAACGCTCTAGCTTCTCGATATAGCGGTTGAAGTCAAATAGTCCAGAATAACTCGTAGACTCGAAGTCAATGGCACGCTGGATCAGCATATCCACATTGGCACTTCTTCGTTCCCCTGCCGGCATTGCCTTTACATAGTAATAGTAGTTGGTTTCTTCCACGATCTTTGCAATCAATTCATAGATCGGCGTATAGCCAATGATCGTGCGATAACGTTCTAAGAATGCGAAGAATGCCTCTACCTTCTTGCCTAGCTCCTCATCGATTCCATTCTCACGGTACCACACCAAGTTATCATACAGCTCCATATCCTGTCTTCCAATCTTTAGCTTCGCAAGTTCTTCGCTGGTGATTCCAAAGATCGGGCTATGGATGACTGCTGCCAGTGGGATCTCCTGTCTTGGATTATCTAATACCTTCAACAGGTTTAAGATCGTACGGATTTCCATCGTGCTAAAGTAACCAGACTGGGTATCGGCATATGCTGGAATTCCTTCTGATAACAGCACGTCTACGAATACATCGCTCCAACCAGACATGCTTCGGAATAGGATTACGATATCGGAAAGCCTTGCGGTACGCAGGATCGGATTGCCATCCTTGTCCTTGCCTTGCACCTTCATGCCATGTTCTGGGTCGGTTAATTCCTTGATGCGCTTTGCAACTGCCTTGGCCTCAAGTTCCTTTACCGTATACTCGCTTAAGGAATCCCCAGATTGGAATGGTGACCCGTCGTCTTCCTCGTCCTCGTCTTCTCCATGTTCCCTTGCCTTGCGGCGAAGTTCCTCTTTTTCCTCTTTCGTAAGCTCGAACAACTCTCCAACCACGATGACTTCCGTATCCGCAGATACCCCCGGTCCTTCTAAGAAGGCTGCTCCCACGTGAAGTGCCGCATCATTATCATAGGTGATATCTCCAAGCTCCTTCTGCATGATTTTCTCAAAAATATAGTTGATTGGATTCAATACGCAGGCACGGCTTCTAAAGTTCTTATGAAGGTCGATCCTTTGATAGGGAGAATCGTCCTTGGAGTACGACTCATACTTCTGCATGAACAACTCTGGTCTTGCCATACGGAATTTATAGATACTCTGCTTTACGTCACCTACCATGAACACGTTTGGACGCCCCATACGCTCCTTGGAAATGCTCGTAAGGATCGTTTCCTGTACGAAGTTGGAATCCTGATACTCATCAATCAATAACTCATCATAGAATTCACTAAGCTCTACCGCTACTTGCGTCGGCTCTACGCAACCATCCTCCTTTTTCTTTACTAAGATATTCAGTGCCAAGTGCTCTAAATCGTTGAAGTCTAAGATTCCCTTTTCTTCTTTCACCTGTTTGAATTTCTCCGTAAAGCGAATCGTAAGGTCAATCAGGGCATCCATGGATGGCCTTGCCCCTACGATATCATCCACCATTTCCTGTGGCGACTGGAAGAAATAGCTTTTCTCAATATCGCCAATTCCTTTCT
>CALZJY010000216.1 GCA_945787925.1 uncultured Anaerosporobacter sp.
CCCCGAGTGTGCATCCTACGCCCTTCTTTTTAGGGCGTTTTTTTGTATAGGGGATTGCAACGCAATTCCCTATACAAAAAAAGCCTGATCTCACATTTTTCATGTAAGATCAGACTCTGCTTTCTATTCCTACTCATGCCTATCCATTATATCATAGAGAAAAGAAACTGTCCTGCCCTATTATGCATTTGGATCATGAAAACTTGGTGGATTTGCCTTTGTTTCCCCGAATACATTAGATGGGGACGGACTCGATAAATCAAAATACAATCTAGAATCTTTCGTCACTCCAAAGCTGCGATTGGAGCCTGTATCCTGCACCTTATTAAAGGCTTCTCGGAATAACGCATTATGGGCTTCCTCACGGTTTAACAGAAAGTCAATGGTGTCTTGTACTTTCTTATCTTTGATTTGACGGTACAGATACTCGTACACCACTTTTGCTCTTTGTTCAGACGCAATATTGGATAATAAATCGGCGCATAAATCGCCAGTTACCGTAACATAATCTCCCGTCCAAGAGTAGCCAGAGGAATTGATCAGGCCTGGATTTAAACCAAGGATTACATGGCTTTGAATTTCTCCAGCGTCTACTTCATGATAGTCTACGTCATGACCGTTTAATAAGTTGATCGTCTGTGCCACCATTTCCATATGGCTTAGTTCCTCTGCTGCGATATCCATAAATAAGTCTTTGATTTGTGGATCTTTAATGCGGAAACTTTGTGACATATACTGAAGAGCTGCCTTTAACTCGCCATTGCCTCCTCCTAGCTACTCCTGTAAAAGTACCGCATATTGAGGATTTGGTCTTTCTACAGCCACAGGATGGAATAATTGTTTTTCATGTTTAAACATAACGTTCTTCCTTTCTTATTTTGTCATTAGTATCCTATACTGGAAAAATTTTACACCATACTTCTCAACGAATCATCCATACTAATAGTGTCACTTGTTTATGCGCAGCAAACCATTCTCTGGCTGAATGTGTATGTGCCGTGTTTAGCTCTTTAGCGCTTCCTCATAAACTCTTTTCATTACTATTTATTTAAAATATTCTTGTCCTAATATATCTGCTGCAAGCAATGCATCGTAAAGCTGTGCTGGAGTCACATCGCCCGCCATGTTATGGATGGATTCTCCTGGTGCGCATGCCTTTTCTGCAGCAATCATAACTCTTGTTACATCGGTTACTCCCATTTCTCCTAATGTAATTGGAAGTCCTACGGAATAACAGAAATCCATGACTTCCTTGATTTCTTCTTTTGGCGCATTCTCTAATACTAACTGCGTGATCGTTCCGAATGCTACGACGCAGCCATGCATTGTCTTTTCACATTCCTCTAATGCTGTAAACCCATTATATACGGAGTGTGCAACTGCAAGACCTGCATTATCTGCACCAACACCGCTTAAGTATGTATTGGCCTCAATGATTGCTTCTAGGGCTGGTGTTACTAAATCATGCTCACATGCTTTCTTTGCTTGGTATCCACATTTTAATAATGTCTTATAGCAAAGTTCACAAAGTGCCATGGAAGATAAGGTAACTCCACCATTTTCAAGGCTTGGTGCATCCGTACGAAGACACGCTCTTCCTTCAAAATATGTTCCGAGTGCATCTCCCATGCCAGCAACCAAGAACTTCACTGGAGCTTTGGCAATAATCTCAGAATCCACGATTACGACTTCTGGATTTTTGGGATAGAACAAATACGTATCAAAACTTCCATCATCCATATAAATAACAGAGAGTCCTGTACATGGTGCATCCGTTGCACATACAGTTGGAACGATGGCTACTGGACGTTTTTCATAATGGGCACATGCTTTTGCAGTATCAATTGCAGAACCTCCACCAACACCGACTACGACTTCGATATTGTCGTTTTGTACAATCTCTCTCATTCTTGCAATCTCTCCATTGGAGCTGATTCCCTTAAATACTTCAAATCTTACCTTACACTCACTTCCTTCGAAGCTTTTCTCAATGGCTTCATGGCACATCTTGTATCCACTGTTGCTACAGATGAACAAGAACGAATTTCCTAAGTCCTTTGTCTCCCCATAAAAATTTGCCAATGCACCTTTCCCTTGTACATATTTTCCTGGCGCACGAAATAGCTTAATTGCTGCCATTCAAAATCCCCTTCTTTCTTAAATTCAATCACTTCTTACAGTAAAATTGTAGCACCTTTTTTACATACATCCATGTGCTTTCCTATAACGATGCATTAAACTACATTTTTTTGTAAAACTACTCTTATAATGATTTTTTAGATAAGAAAGGATTGACATAATGATTAACCATGGTGATGTTGCATTTATGATTATCTCCACAGTTCTGGTGTTCATCATGACACCTGGACTAGCCTTCTTCTATGGCGGCCTTGTGGAACGTAAAAATTCTCTTACGATGATGTTTGAGTCTTTTGTTGCAATCGGTGTCGTTACGGTTTTATGGATCTTTGGTGGATTCAGCCTTACGTTTGGAGACGATATTGGGGGCGTGATTGGAAACCCACTCCAATACTTCGCATTTCATGACTTCACAAGCCTGATCAATACCAAGTATAGCGATACGATTCCATTCCTACAATTTTTCATGTATCAACTTATGTTTGCGATCATTACTGCTCCTCTTATGACCGGCGCATTCGCAAACCGAATCACTCCTTGGGGCTGGATAAAGGTATTGATCTTCTGGATGATCTTTATTTACTTCCCAGTTGCCCATTGGGTATGGGGTGGCGGATTCTTAGCGAAAATGGGATTCGTCGACTATGCCGGCGGTGCCGTAATCCACATTACTGCTGGATTTGGCTGTCTCGCAGGTGTCTTCTTCTTTGGCGACCGTGCCTACAAAGTACAGATTCAGCCATTTAACCTCGGATTCGTATTCCTTGGCTCTGCATTACTACTCTTTGGCTGGTTCGGATTTAACTCTGGTGGTTCTTTAAGCGCTGCTGGCACTGCGGCTATCGTATTTGCAAACACAGGAATCGCTGCCGCACTTGGTATGGTGACTTGGCTCATATTACATGCCATTTTCCACAAACGCCTTTCCTTCCTTGAAGCAAGTATTGGCGCAGTCGCAGGTCTTGCCACGATTACCCCTTGCTCCGGATATGTAACACCTTTTTCTGCTATTTTCGTGGGAATCCTTGCCTCTATCTTCTGTTACTTCTGCGTCATCATCGAACGCAAATACTGGGATGACACCTTGGATGTATGGGGCGTTCACGGCATGGGTGGTTTCTTCGGTACCCTATTAGTCGGTATCTTTGCAAATCCATTGGTAAATGGAGTGGGGGCCAGCCCACGCCAATTCCTAATCCAACTCTTTGGTTCCGTCTTGATCGCGGTCTACTCCATCGCGGTATCCTATGCGATTTTCTACCTTGTAGACAAATGCGGTTCGATCAAAGTTAGTCCAGAAATCCAGAAATCTGGTCTTGATGAGGCATACTTTGGCGAATACTTTAGTGATATAAGAGCGGACAACGACTAATTGATAAAAAACCTATCTTCTTCGTAAGAGAGGATAGATTTTTTATTTTTCTATTTTTTGTAATAATATTCTATTTTCTAGCAATACTAAACTTCGAATAGTGACAAACATCTTTTGTTTGTCTTTTATATTTCATTATGTAAAGGAGAATCCACATGAAACTAAATCCAAGAGAACAGGATAAGTTACTCTTACATCTTGCCGGTGAAGTTGCCAAAGAACGTAAAGCCCGTGGTTTAAAACTTAACTATCCTGAGGCGGTTGCCCTTATTTCTTCTGAAATGATGGAAATGGCTCGCGACGGAAAAGAAGTTGGCGAGATTATGCAGCTTGGAAAACAAATCCTAAAAGCTGAAGACTGCATGGAGGGCGTTCAAGAGCTTACGCACTACATCCAAGTGGAAGCAACATTCACGGATGGAACAAAATTAATTACGGTTCATGAACCTATACAATAAGGAGGATAACAATGAAAATTGGTGAAGTGATTTCTTGCAATGATTTTATTGAACTAAATACAGGGAAACATACGATCAACTTAAAAGTAACCAACATGTGTGACCGTCCAATCCAGGTAGGTTCTCACTTTCATTTCTTTGAAGTAAACAAATACCTTAAATTTGACCGCAAAGCAGCCTACGGCTTCCGTCTAGATATTGCATCTGGTACTTCTGTCCGTTTCGAACCTGGTGAAGAAAAAGAAGTACAATTAGTTGCACTCGGCGGAAAA
>CALZJY010000217.1 GCA_945787925.1 uncultured Anaerosporobacter sp.
TGTATGGATGGTTCGAATGATCGGTACGGCCATGAATCAAGGGACGTATGAGGGAGACTTAAAGATTTATTGCCATGAAGGATTGGTAGAGACCATCAAGACGTTGTGCCGTCTTACGGTCCTTCCTAAGATTACAAAGCATATCGATGGAAGGATTCAAGTGGTGGCAGTGGAAGATGGAGAGAGATGCGACATCTTAGGAACAGAAGTAACATTCTTTGATATTCAGTCCACGAAGGCAAAACAATTTGGATTCACTCTTCTAACGAAGAATGGGGAAAAACTAGTTTGCTGTGGGGATGAACCATATAATCCAGCAACGTATGACTATGTAAAAGGAGCTGCATATTTACTTCATGAAGCATTCTGTCTTTACGAAGAAAGAGAACGCTTCAAACCATATGAAAAACATCACAGCACAGTAAAGGATGCATGCGAATTAGCGACTGATCTTGGCGTAAAGCATTTGGTATTATGGCATACGGAGGATAAAGACCTAATTCATCGAAAAGAACGCTACATGGCGGAAGGAAGTGCATATTATATAGGGGATCTTGTAATACCGTACGACCTTGAGGTGTTGTCGTTGACAAAAGGAGTTATGGTATGAGATTAGTTGCTCTTAGTGATATTCACAGTAACAGCATTGCCCTTCGGGCATGTATGGAAGATTTTAAAGAAGAACAGGTAGATGCAGTCGTACTGTTAGGCGATTATGTAAGCGATTGTCCTCATCCGATGGAGACAATCCGCTTGTTACAAGAGCTAAGCGATACCTATACGACGTATTTTATCCGTGGAAATCGAGAGGAATATTTTCTAGAGTATCAAGATCACACATGTGGGGATTGGGGATATACCTCTTATAAGGGAAGCCTTTTATATACGTATGAGCGCTTGGATGAGGAAACATTGGATTGGTTCCGCAGCCTGAAGAACACGAAAATCTTGTCCTTTCCAGGTTGTAAGCCAATTACGCTTGCCCATGGTTCTCCATTTAGCTCGAAAGAGCTGCTAGACAAAGAGTGTGAGAACACGAAGCAGTGTATGGAAAAGATAGAAACCGAGTATATTCTCTCTGGACACACCCATAGACAGTGTATTTACCATTATGGCAATAAGACATTGTTTAACCCGGGAAGTGTCGGAGTTGCGATAGGAGTACAAAAACAGGCACATTATATGGTGCTTGAATGGGACGGGGAGACCTGGAATGCGATTCCTAGAAATGTATCGTATGATTTTGACCAGTTGAAGGAGGAGTTCTTAGGAAGCGAGCTGTTAGAAAAAGGACATATCTGGCCGCTTGCAATTCTAAAATCCATAGAGACTGGCATTAATTACGGGCCACTTTGTGCGAAGATGGCATACGACCTGGCTGTGGAGGCGGGAGAAGAAATTCATGACCGAATCGTGCCAGAAAAATACTGGGAGATTGCAGCAAAGCATTATCAAGTAACAATCGAATAAAAAGTTAGAAACGCCTGCTTTGCAAAAGAGATTGCAAAGCAGGCGTTTTTCTTCTCGTTATTTATTTAATTGTTCGATTAATGTATCAAGAAGCAAGTCATTTTTCTCCGGTTCCATAAAACAGAAACGGATATAGTGATTGTCTAAGAATGGGAAAGTAGAACAATCACGAATCATAAGTCCTTTGCGGATGGTCGCATCAAATAAGTCATTGCTTGTGATATCATCACGTAATAATTTTACCAACACGAAGTTTGCATGTGGTGGGAATACCTTGATATCTTTGATTCCTTGTAAACGTTCCACGATGCGGTTACGTTCGGTATTGATTAATGTCTTTGTTTGTTCCATGTATTCGGTATCCGTGAACATGATTTCTCCTGCGATTGCAGCAAGGCTGTTGATTGTCCAAGGATTTTGGCGTTTGGCGATTTCTTTTACTAAGTCATCGTTTCCGCAGATTGCATAACCAAGACGAAGGCCAGGAGCTGCAAAGAACTTGCTTGTACCACGAAGGATTACAAGGTTGTTGTAGTATTCGGTAAGTGGCACGGAAGTGATGTCTTCCATGTTTGTAGCAAATTCTACATACGTTTCATCTACCATCACGTAAATATCGCGTTGTTTACAGATGTCTAAGATCTTACGCATATCTTTTCTAGAAATCACAGAGCTTGTCGGGTTGTTTGGATTACAGATGACAAGTAAATCTACATCAGACTGTAACTCTTGTTTTAATTCATTGATATCTAGTTCGAAATCTTTTTCTTCATTTAAGCTGTAGTAATGAGAACGGCCGCCTTCTAAGCTTACTTCACGTTCGTATTCGGAATAGGTTGGTCCGATCATAAGAGCCTTTTTCGGTTTTTGGATTTGAATAAATAGAGAAATCAGTTCGGTAGAACCATTTCCTACGATGATATTCGAATAATCGGTATGCACATAAGAAGCAATTGCCTTGCGTAATGCCGTGTATTCACGGTCTGGATAGGAAGTAATCGCATCGATTTTTTGTGCCAACGTGTTTTTTAATAAGAATGAAACGCCAAGAGGATTTACATTAGCGCTAAAGCTTGTAATGTCTTCTTTTTTAATGCCATAAGTTCGTTCGATTTTTTCTAAATCACTGCCATGAAAGTGATCTACATGTTTAATCATAGTAAGCCATCCCTTCGTTCGAAAAATATAATTACTAGTATCATGGCATTTTTTTAGTCAAAAATCAATCCTTTTCGTGCACAATGAGATAGGCTATTGAATGTTAGACATCAGATTTGCTATAATTGTAGGATAAAAAGTGCAGTAAATATGTAAAAAAGGCGGTGAAACTACGATGAAGGAGAAAATCAGTCAATTAGCGAAAGAACGCTTTTTATTTGAGACCCCAGAGGTATGCTTTTCCGAAAAAGCAATTACATTGACTGTAAAAAAACAAGGGAAGGTGGAAGCTAACGTAATCGTTAGCAATACGATGAAACGTTCCATGAAGGGTGTCGTGTATTCTTCTGATGAGAGACTCCTGATAGAGCATACGACCTTTGTAGGAGAAGAAGCGGAATTAAAAATGCGATATGACGCGTCCACAGATCCGCTTGATTGGAAAGAGAAGACAGCAACCATCACAGTAGTTAGCAATTATGGAGTAGCGTCTCTTCCAGTGAGACTTGTGGTAGAAGAAACATATCTTGAGATCGAATCAAAACAGGTGACGGACTTAGAACAGTTTGCAAAGGTGGTAAAGGAACATCCAGCAGAAGCAGCCATCGTATTCCGCACACCGGAGTTTCGTGAACTTTTTGTGGAAGGAACAAAAAAGAGAAGGCAATATGATAGCTTGGTATCCGCTCCCGTAGTGGCACAGGCAATGGAAGAATTCCTTGTTGCCACTCATCATAAGAAGAGAGTGGTATTGTCATTAAGTGAAACAAAGAAACGATATCTTGACCTTGCAGAGTCCGTGACAGATGAGATTGTGATCCTGTCTAATGAATGGGGCTATGTAGAGGCGACGATAGAAGCAGATTGCGATTGGATTGTATTTGAACAAGATACGATTACAAGCGAGCAGTTAGCAAACCAAAGTTGCAACGTGCCATATACCATCGTATATGAACGCTTACAAAAGAGGAAGGAAACGGCCACCATTACGGTGAAAACAGCAACTCAAGAAGTGTGCTGTGAAGTGCTTGTTGAGAAGCAGGAAGAATCCGAAGTAAGGGTGAGGGATACAAAACGGTTTCAGTTAAGAAAGCAGCAGGCAGCCTTAGTGGATACGTATTTGGAATTCCGATTAAATCATGTTACAAAAGAAGAGTACGAAGAACAATTACAAGAGAGAATCGATCAGTTATTAGAACTTGGTGCCGAGCGAGAAGGAAAGCTATGGCTTGCGCACCTGTATCTGATTACAGGAAAGAGAGAACCATTAGAGCAGTTGATGGATCAATTTGCAATAGAGAGCCACGACATGTTAGAAGAATCGTTAGAGTATTATATGGCATTTCGTTATCTGGAAGTACTGTATTCCAACGAGCTTGAGGTCATGGAGGGGACGGTAAAACTATTCCGTTCCTATTTACAGACAGAGCGAGAAGACTGGCGTCTATTATGGTATCTCCTATATATTGATACGGACTTAGAAGATGACCATGCGAAACGAGTGGAAGCAGTAAAGGCGATGATCGAAAGCGGTGTATATTCTCC
>CALZJY010000218.1 GCA_945787925.1 uncultured Anaerosporobacter sp.
GTGTGATAAATGTATTATTTCTGCTGGAAGAAGCGGTAGTGCATGGATGGAACGAGTTTGTACGGACTTAGGCATTCCAACAAAATCAAACCGTGTAGATATCGGTGTCCGTGTAGAACTTCCAGCAGAAGTGTTTTCTCATTTAACCGACGAGCTATATGAAAGCAAGATTGTATATCGTACAAAAGAATTTGAAGATTTAGTGCGTACCTTCTGTATGAATCCAAAAGGTGTGGTAGTAAATGAGAACACAAATGGAATCGTTACGGTAAATGGACATAGCTATGAAGACCCAAGCAGACATACGGAAAATACAAACTTCGCATTATTAGTGTCCAAGCATTTCTCTGAGCCATTTAAGGATAGCAATGGCTATGGCGAAAGTATTGCACGTTTGTCTAACATGCTTGGTGGAGGCGTAATCGTACAACGTTTCGGGGACTTAATCCGAGGCAGGAGAAGCAATAAGGTAAGAATTGATGAAAGCTTTGTTACTCCGACACTAAATGCAACCCCAGGAGATCTAAGCCTTGTTATGCCAAAGCGTATTTTAGATGGTATCATAGAAATGATTTACGCATTAGATAAGATTGCTCCAGGTACAGCAAATGACGATACATTACTTTATGGGGTAGAAGTAAAATTCTACAACATGGAAGTTGAGATCGATGAAAACTTAGAAACAAAACATAAAGGATTATTCGTAATCGGAGATTGTAGCGGTGTAACGCACTCCTTATCCCATGCATCTGCAAGTGGCGTATACGTAGCAAGACATATCACAGCAGAGTAGGTTGGGTGCATAAATTCATTCCATTTTTGGAAATACTATGAGGCAAAGTGTTTTTGGAAAGGATTGGTGTAATGTTAGAGAAAATTAATCTGGATAAATCAATGACAAAGCAGGAGTACAAGGAGTTTATAGATGGAATCACTCCGAGACTAGCCCTCTTACAGCGTCAGTGCAAAGAGGAGAGAATACCGATCATGGTGATCTTCGAAGGGTGGAGTGCTTCTGGAAAAGGAACGTTGATTAATAAGTTAATCCTGCCATTAGACCCAAGAGGATTCAAAGTACTTGCCATTAGTGAGGAAACGGAGGCGGATAGCTTTTATCCTTATTTAAGAAAATACTGGATTGAGACGCCTGCAAAAGGAAGAATCCATATTTTTGATCAAAGCTATTATCGTGGTGTGACGGCAAAAGCCATAAATGGAACAATCAGTCAGGAAGAGTTATGTAACGATTATGATGATATTACAGAGTTTGAGCGCCAGCTTGTAGATGCAGGAACGGTAGTTATTAAGTTCTTTCTTCATATCTCTAAGAAAGAGCAAAAGAAGCGTTTCCAAAGGTTAGAGGAAAAGAAAGCGACTGCTTGGAGAGTAAAGAAAAGAGATTGGAAGTATAACGATCAATATGATGAAATTGTTCCATTCTTTGATGAGATGATTGCGCAGACGGATACAGATTATGCTCCTTGGACGATTGTGGAAGCTACTGATCGACGATATGCGACTGCGAAGATGCTAAATACCATCGTGATGCGCTTACAAGAACAAGTAGAGGAAGTAAGGGAGAAAAAGAGGCATAAGCCTGTTAGTGAGGCACATATCGGGAAAGAATCTTCTCGTTTCATGCCAGGAATCCTTAATAATGTGGATCTTACGAAGGATTATACGAAGAAAGAGTATCAAGAAAAAATCAAAGAACTGCAACGGAAGCTTGCCATTCTTCATAGCGAGTTACTGCGACGCAGGATTCCGGTTATTCTAGCGTTTGAAGGCTGGGATGCAGCAGGAAAGGGCGGGGCAATCAAACGTTTGACACAGCCACTTGATCCAAGAGGATATGAGGTGATTCCAATTTCTGCACCAAATGATGAGGAACGTAGCCATCATTATCTATGGCGGTTTTATAAGGCTATTCCGAAAGCAGGACATATCGCGATTTTTGATCGTACTTGGTATGGACGTGTCTTGGTAGAGCGAGTAGAAGGCTTCTGTGAGAAGCAAGAATATAAGCGTGCCTATAACGAGATAAACCGTATGGAAGAACTCCTCACGAAAGAAGGGTGCGTCCTGTTAAAATTCTGGCTGCATATTGATAAGGCAGAGCAGGAAAAACGGTTTGTAGCAAGGCAGGAAGATCCTGATAAGCAGTGGAAAATCACGGACGAAGACTGGAGAAATCGTTCCAAATGGGATCAGTATGAGAAGGCAGTAGATGAGATGATCTTACGTACTTCGACAGGAAATGCTCCATGGATTATCGTGGAAGCAAATTCCAAATACTATGCAAGGATTAAGGTATTAGAAAGCGTAGTAAAGGCAATTGAAGAGGCAATTAAACGGAAGAAATAGAAGAAAAGATGATTTCGATATTGTATCGGAGTCATCTTTTTTAGGTTGCTTTAAAGATATGGTATGGAATGCTTGTATCGACTGTTTGAATGGCTGCATTTTTTTTTACAATGTTTCAGTTAAAAAGGGGAGGTGTTGATAAAAATAAAATATATCAATCGATAAAAAAGACTTCAATTATGCGGTTAATGAGGCCATAAAGAGGAATTGATGGAATAAAAAGTCGAAATATATAAAAATATGGTAATTTATTGTAAAAAATAAAAATAAATTGACGAATTTTAGGAAATATGGTAAGTTAAAAACATCAAGGTTGTTAAAAAAAAGACAACTAATATAAAAAAGGGTAAAGAGGTATTTTATGAAAAAGAAGATTTATGCTCTTGCAATGGTTACGTCTGCAGTTCTAGCAGGATGTTCTAACCAAACGGCAGACACAACAAATGGAGCTGACAACTCAAAAGGCAAAGTTGTTCTTGAAGCAACAGGAAATGGCTACGGCGGAGAACTAAAAGTAAAAGTGACAGCAGAAGATGGAAAAATCATCGATATGGAACTTGTTTCTAACAATGAAACAAGCGTAGTAATTGACCGTGCATGGCCAGTAATCAAAGAAAGAATCATGGAAGCACAGACACCAGTAGTTGATAGTGTTTCTGGTGCAACATTCTCTTCCTTTGGTGTAAAAACTGCAGTAGCAGATATTTGCAGACAATTAGGACAAGAAGTAGAAAACATTACAATGGCAACACAAGGTCCAGAAACTGAAAGAAGAGACCTTGAAGAAGTAAAAACACAATTAGTAGTTGTAGGTGGTGGACCAGCTGGTTTATCCGCAGCAATTGAGGCAAAACAAAATGGTGTAGAAGACGTAATCGTAATTGAAAAACTAGATATCTTAAGTGGTAACGGTAAATTCGATTTAGACTTCGTAAACATTATCAATACAAAAGCACAAAAAGAAAACGGTATCGAAGATAGCGTAGAAGACTTTGCGAAATATTTAATCGAAGAAAAGAAAGTATGGGATACAGAAGCGCGTGTTATGGCACAGGCAGAAGGCGCATACGTATTAGATGAATGGCTTCGTGAGATGGGTACAGAGTTAAACTACAACTTTGATGGACGTAACCATATGTCTGAATGGGATCGTTATGCTGGTGAACAGATTCAGGAAAACATGGAGAAAAAAGCACTTGAACTTGGCGTAGAAATTCGTACAGGTACAGAAGGTCTTGACTTAATCATCGAAGATGGTAAAGCAACTGGTGTTAAAGTAAAATCAAAAAATGATTACTATGATATCAAAGCAGATGCAGTAATTGTTGCAACTGGTGGATTCTCAAACAACAAAGAATTATTAGCAAAATATGCTCCTGGTACAGAAAAACTTCAAACATCTAACCAAATGGGTGCAACAGGTGATTTCATTCCAGTATTCGAAAAGAACAACATCGCATTAGATAAAATGGATGTAACACGTATCTTCCCATTCATCAACATTCCAAGAAGAGACTTAACTGGTGGTCCAGACGGATTTATCTTAGTTAATACAGCTGGGGAACGTTTCATCGATGAAACAAAACGTGAAATGGAATTAGCATCTGCAATCCAAAGCCAAGAAAACGGCAAAGTATTCTATATCTATGATCAAGATTTATATGAAAACACTTACCGTTTACAAAAACACAACAAATTAGGTTACCACGTAAAAGCCGATACATTAGAAGAATTAGCTGAAAAATTAGGTGTTGATGCAGAAGGGTTAAAAGCAACTGTAGCAACATTTAACAAGGC
>CALZJY010000219.1 GCA_945787925.1 uncultured Anaerosporobacter sp.
ATTCAAAGCTTACATTTTCTAACAATAGTTGTTCGAAGGCAGCGCCATAGTTTTCTACTGAAAGAACCGCGCCTTCTACTGGTTCCATAGTCGTAGAAAGCTGGATGTCTGGCTGTTTAATCTCAACGAACGGAGCCTTGATCTTACGTTCTTTTAAACGTTCTAATAAGGAAACTCTTGCATGAAGGGCACGTCCTCTAGAAGCATCTGTGTAGTAAGTCGCAGCAGCACGAAGCTTGTTTACGACTTCTTCGTTACGTGCGATTTCTGCTTCTTCTTCGGCAACTACTTCCTGCATTTCAATCTTCGCTTGAAGAAGAGAGAAGTTGTAGTCGATGTAACGGCCGTCAAATTCTTGGATTTCCTTATTTTCTAAATGGAGGATCTTATTAAAGCAGTGATTTAATAAGTAGCGGTTGTGAGTGATTACAAGTAACGTTCCTTTATGGGAATTGATCAGATTCATTAAGGAATTTAAATGGGCGAAATCAAGGAATACGTCAGGCTCATCCATGATCATAAGGGATGGCATTGTAAGCATTTCTTTGATGACTTGTAATAATTTGAATTCTCCACCACTAAGTTTGGAAACGGACACATCTTTGTGTTTCCCTAGGTTGGCAAGGTTTAATTTTTTCGTAATCGTGTTTTCATAGTCATCTCCGCCGATGGCTGCAAATGCATCTAACGCTTGTTGGTATTCTTCTAATAAAGAATCTAAGTCATCTGCAGTTGCCATCGCGTCACAGATTCTGTTTTGCTCCTCGATCATCGTCACGAAGACGTCTGCTAAATAGTCGAATACTGTAACGTCTTCTTCAAGAACTGGTGGGAACTGGCTTACATAGCCGATCGTGCAGCCTTCTGCAATCGTTACTTTTCCGTCATATAAATATTCTTCGGGATCGCGTAAGATGTTTACTAATGTACTTTTACCAGTACCGCTTGTTCCAATAAAAGCGCAGTGCTGGCCTTCTTCTAGTGTAAATGAGATATTTGTATATAGATCCTTTTCTGGATAAGAATAGGATAATTTTTCAACTTTTATCATAGTATACCCTTTCAATTGGACAAAAAAGAGCTTATCAAATGGTAAGCTCAATCGAAATTTCTTTTTTATTCAGTATTGCTAGAATAACATTTTTTTCGACAGATTTCAATCGTTTCCTCTTTCCACCTGTTTTGGAAGCCTTATCGTAAAAAGATTATAAAAATTCGAGAAAATTAACACAATATAGTATATAATAGGAGAGGAAAAAGAAGGAAGGGAGAACTAACTATGGTAAATGAATTGGCATGGGATGGACAATACTCATCCGAAGAGTTTGAGCAAAAATATACGTATAATAAGAAGGATTTAGGGGCTGCTTGGAGCAAGGAGCATACGACATTCCGTGTGTGGGCACCGCTAGCAAGCGCATGTTCCGTAGTGGGGTATAAAGAAGGAGACAAAGAGAGTAAGGAACAACTATTCGAAGTGCCGATGGAACCTTCCGAGCAAGGAACATGGGCAGCCGAAGTCATGGGTGACTTACATGGGGTGTATTATACATACAAGGCAACCATAAGAGACGAACAAGTAGAGGCCTGCGACCCTTATGCAAAAGCAGTAGGGGTAAATGGAGACCGTGCCATGGTCATCGATCTTGCACGCTCGAATCCAGAAGGATGGGGCGAAGATCAGAATCCAAACAAAGAATTAGCAATCAATGATGCAATTATTTATGAATTACATGTAAGAGATTTCTCAATAGATGAACATTCTGGAATGCAGCACAAAGGTGAGTTTCTAGCGTTCACGGAACAAGGTACGACAAACGAATATGGCCAAAGCACAGGGGTAGATTACTTAAAAGATCTTGGAATCACCCATGTACACTTGCTTCCAGTATATGATTATGGAAGTGTGGATGAAAGAGACCGTGATTCGGCATTTAACTGGGGATATGATCCAAAGAACTACAACGTTCCAGAAGGAACGTATGCTACGAATCCATACGATGGAGAAGTCCGCATAAGGGAAATGAAGCAGATGGTGAAGTCTCTTCACGACAACGGAATCAGCGTAATCATGGATGTGGTGTACAACCATGTGTACGATGCTGGTAGCTTTTGCTTCAATCAGCTAGTACCAGGCTATTTCACAAGAATTAGTAAGGACGGCGTGTATTCCAATGGTTCCTATTGTGGAAATGATACGGCATCCGAACGAAGCATGGTGCATAATTACATCGTGCAGTCTATCTTATATTGGATGGAGGAATTCCATATCGATGGCTTCCGTTTTGATCTAGTAGGTCTGATCGACATCGATACGATCAATGAATTAGTAAGAGAAGTAAAGGCAATCCGTCCAGACGTGATCTTCTACGGAGAAGGCTGGGACATGCCTACGGTAGTCACAAAGAACGATTGCAAGATGGCAATTCAAATGAATTCACAGTTAACGCCAGACTTTGCATATTTCAATGACAGCATCCGTGACTTGATGAAAGGAAAATACTCTGACGTTACGGAGGCTGGATATGTAAATGGTGCGAAAGGAAAGGTAGATGAGTTAAAAGGCAATCTTATGGGGATGCCATATTGGGCCCCATCACCAGCCCAAGTCGTACAATACTCTAGCTGCCATGATGACTTAGGAATCTATGACCGTTTACAAATTGCAAGCAAGGGGGCAGACAAAGAGACATTAGCTGCTTACAATCGTTTAGCAGCCGCCATCGTATTCTTATCGGAAGGAATCCCATTCATTCATGCAGGAGAGGAATTCCTTAGAACGAAAGTAAATGAAGAAGGAAAGATCATTTCCAATAGCTACAATTCGCCAGATTACGTAAATAAGATTCGTTGGAACCAGCTTCACGATGAAGTTTGTGCAGAAACAAGAGCGTACTACAAAGGCCTGATTGCATTCCGTAAGGCACATAGTGCATTACGCTTACGTACGGCAGAAGAAGTAAGAAAGGCATTCTACTTTATGCCAGCACTAGAAGGAGAAGCAATCGCATATCAAATCGATGCAAGAGAAATTGAGAGCGAGCAAGCAGATCAGATCCTAGTAATCTTAAATCCAGAGACGACAACTACGACGATCACCCTTCCAAAAGGAAAGTGGGACGTATTCGTAGAAGGAAAGCAAGCGGGAACAAATGCAATTGCTACCGTAGAAGGAACCGTAGAGGTACCTCCAATCAGCACAATGGTGCTTGTACAGTAAGAAAGAACAAAAGGCGTATGCAGGGAGCTGCATACGCCTTTTCTTTATACTCTAGTACCGAATACTTTTTCTTGTAATGCTTTTCCTGTAGGAGTTGCAGCGATTCCGCCTAGGGCAGTTTCTCTTAACTCTTCTGGAAGGGCCACGCCTACTTTATACATTGCAGAGACTGCATCATCAAATGGAATCTTGGATTCTACGCCAGCCATAACAAGGTCAGCCGTGCAAAGGGCATTGATTGCACCAGAAACGTTACGTTTCGCACATGGGATTTCTACAAGTCCAGCCACAGGGTCACAAACAAGTCCAAGCACGTTTTTAAAGATGATTGCCGCAGCATCTAAACTCATGGCAGGAGTTCCCCCCATAAGTTCTACGACTGCACCAGCAGCCATGGCAGCAGCAGAACCACATTCTGCCTGGCATCCGCCTTCGGCACCAGAAAACGTTGCATTTTGTCCGATGATCATACCGATGGCAGAAGAAGCGAATAACGCCATGACTAATTCGTCATCGCTTTTATTTAATAATTGTCCAGCTGTTAATAAGGCAGCAGGAAGGATACCGCAGGAACCAGCCGTCGGGCAGGCAACGATACGTCCCATAGAGCCGTTTACTTCGGAACAAGAAATTGCCATCGCCATGGCCATTACGATTCCATTTCCCATAAGGGAAGTATTCTTA
Organism: uncultured Anaerosporobacter sp.; assembly: GCA_945787925.1. Classification (GTDB taxonomy): domain Bacteria; phylum Bacillota; class Clostridia; order Lachnospirales; family Lachnospiraceae; genus KM106-2. The sequence continues at coordinate 3,905 of CALZJY010000219.1, forward strand.
TCGTGGTATTGTTGAAGTCGGTAGGCATCGCCGCCAATCAGACCGCTTAAGGAATACACTTCTTTTTCGCGGCCAAGGGAAGCTTCCTCTTTCATGATGTCTAACGTATGTTTCATTTGTGCAAGAAGCGATTCACGAGAACATTCGCGTTGTTCCATTTCTGCTTGGATCGCATACTCGCTTAAGGAGAGATTTTGTTCAGTACAGATTTCAATTAGTTCTTTTCCAGTCATAGCAATTGTCATTC
>CALZJY010000220.1 GCA_945787925.1 uncultured Anaerosporobacter sp.
TTGTTCGCTATTCACATAATGGGATAACGGGTTTCCTCCTGGCACGATTTGATACGATAACTTCACCATGTTGTTTTTATCAATCGCATTATATTCCGACACAGGCATTGGATTTGTTTTCGCTGCTAATGCGTCAGCAGGCAAACGATACACCGCCTGACTTGCCTTCATCGAAATAGATTCTCCCGTTTGAACATAGTCTCCACTAAGCGTATATGTCTTTGTCGTTTTATCCATGATTTCTAATGGTTCGATATAGGCCCTTCCGGCTACAAACAAGTTTTCAATTCCAGAAAGATCTAAGTTACACTTATTACGGTTAACGATTAACGCAGAACTTCCTTTTGGATTATCTGCATATCCGTATCCATAATAGCTACCTTTATAAGTAACCGTACTGTCCGATTCGTTTAGGGTCGTATCATCCGCAATATATAGATTTCCATTTACAGAAATGTTTGCTCCTGAACTCGTACTCTCTGTATTAATACCTGTTTCAATGTTTTTCGCCCATACATCTAACGGTATATGCGCTTCCTCATCTACTAGATTTTCGAATTTAATAGAAGCACCACTCTTTGCTAAAATACGATCCTTCGTTATGATTCGGTTTGCTTGGACGTTCAATTTATTTCCTGCTCCAACTACGTTAATTCCTTCTGGTCCTGCAAATATATTTCCTTTTACGCTTATGTCAGACGCTAAGGCATCAATCTTTCGATCTGCAATCAGTGCATACTCCGTAAAGGCTGGCAATGTACCGATAGATTCCATATTGACATCCGGAATACGAACCTTAATATCTGTCGTAATCTTACTTAGGAAGCCTTCCTGATTTTCATACTCCACAGTAATATTTTTAAATAGGATATACTGCTTGTCTGCATTCTTCTTTTCATAATTCCAAACCATTACACCTGAATCATGGGAAACGATCCTTGTATTTTCCTTTGTCTTATCTAATAGCTTTTCTAAACGTTCCGTCTCATATTTCACCGTTCCATTAGAGAATGAAATCACTGCTGGAAGTGCATCAGGGCGGGCATAATGCTTCAAATAGTTTTCTAAGAAATACTTTTTAAAATAGGCATCGCGCTCCCCTAAAGATTCACTAGAATAGCTTACCATGGTTTTCGTATAGGCTTGTTCCACAATTCCAGATAGCTCAGCAATTAATCCTGCTTTTAACTCATCTAGTGCTGCTTCTGCGTTATAAAAGTTTCTTTTTGCCTTTACTTCGGTACTTTTCATCTGTAGATTTACAGCGGACATAGAAAGCGTTACTGCTCCAAGAATCGTAATAAAAGAAACAACAACAATTACGACTAGTAGTGTGGAGCCCTGATTTCCTGTTTTTTTCTTCATTTAGTCCACTCCTTTCGTCGATGTCATCGATGCCACTAAATACTTCTCTGAGTATGTATGGGCAAGATCTCCATAGAACGCTTCTACCTTGACCTGGTAAAGTCTCGTTTTCGCTTCTTTCTTTATAAATTCCTCAATTTCGGTACCCTTTGGTATGGAAATCAATCCACTATGCGCATCTTTTAATCCGATATTATTTTTAATCTGCATACGCTCACTACTTTGTGAATGAGCGTCTGTCACAGTAAGTTTCACCTTGTATGTCTTCATCTGCTCCTGGATTTGTGTTTCAGATAATGCCTTATCTTCCTGTGCCACTAAGTATAATGTCATGTTCTTTTTATCCTCAGGCAGATTATTTTCCACTAGGATTTCATCCGTTTTCTTTATAAAGTTTGGATAGTAAAATAAATATACACTTTGCAGTTCTTTAAACTCCGAATAGAATAGTAGGTTCTCATATTCACGATATGGCCTGTATGCATCCGTATCCTGAATCAAGTCACTTCCTAACGTATAGTGGATTTTACCTTCCACCACATATTTGTGTTCTGCTTCCCTATAAGAAAGAGAAATTTTGAACTTTCTGTTCATGGACTCAGCAATTTTCTCATTGGTCATGCTATTTATTCCAGTCATATAGGTATTAAACCACTGATTGTACAAGTGTTTTAAGGAACTTGCTGCCCATGTATCACTATGTCCTTCACTAATTACTGCATTTTGTTTGGTAGATACCGAAGAAATAACCGGAATCTTTTGATTATTGATCGAGTGTTCATCCGTTGCATATACCGTTGGGTCATAGGTAATTCGTACATCATATGATTGCCCCCCATACACTAGATTGTCAACCTGAAACTTATGAACTCCTCCTAATTCGGTATGTTCAATGTCTACGTTTGTAGTATCTGTTCCTGCAAAGAAATCAGTAAATACCATGCCTTCTTTCTTCAAAAGCTCTTCTGCGAGGGAGGATACCTCCTGTTCGCTTTTCGTAGCTTCCATCAAATTGCTTACTAACGTATTGGCTTCTTGTTTTTCTTTGGACTGCTTATTCATCCGAGAGGACAATACGATATTATCCAATACCGGAATCATTATGACTGCCAATACTACAATGCTCACTAACAGTTCTACCAAAGAAAATCCTGCATTATTATTTTGCTTCACAAGGGTTCCTCCTTCCCATGAGGGTTATTTTGCTAACTCACCAAATAAGCTGCCTACCCCTTGTCCTCCTGGTGCTGCTGGAATGCTATATGGACGATATTCTGTCTTCGTTCCAACCAAGCTATAATTGTTATATTGAATTGTTCCACTAAGGTTGCCTGACTTATTATTATAAGAAAGGCTGATATTCTGAATCACTTTTCTAGATTCATTTTCTGTCATATATGTCAGTAACTTTTTAAATGCTTCGTAATCACTTTCTACAGAAAGCGTGGTTGCTGTCTGCATTCCTGTGATGTCATTTGGTGTTTCTTGTTCTGATCCAAGATAAAAGCTTTCTGGTTCTGTTAAAGATGCTTGTACGACTTTAACTTTTGTCGCATCCTCTAGCATCTTTGTGAAAAAGATTTCGTTATCATGGTGTAATTCGCTTGGATACTTCGCTAACACTTCTTCTATCTTCTTATCATTTTCTTCCGTTTCTTTTTTATATTTCTCACGATTTTGATTCTTTGCACATAAGCTATCATATCGTGCTCTTAATTCATCATTCTCTTGTTCAATTGCTGCTCGCTTGTCCCCATAATTACGGTAACCAAACTTATATGCACCTGCTAGAAGTAACACGCAGGCTAGCACAATTAATAGTTTTTGATCTCTTTTTGTAATCTGCATCTTTCTTCCTCCTTATTTAAATGTGCATACTGCAGTAAAGGAAACTGGACCATCTTTTTGCTTGGAATCCACTTGTGAGTAACCAGTTGTCGTAACACCAGAAAACTTATCGATGGTCTTTAACATCTGAATATACTTTGCACATAACGTCTTATTGTTTGCTTTCACCTGAATTGTAAATGTGTTTTCAACTAATTGCATAGACTGAATCACACATCCCTTTGGTGTCTTTTGTTCGATTTCTCCTAATAATTCTGTCATTTGCTCCGATGGACTGCTTGTCATTCCATTAATCTCTTCTAGGATTCCTAACGTCCTCTTGCTATCCTGATAGTCATTGTAAATCTGCTCAATATCTGCTATGGATGCAATCTTTTCTTGTAGTTCATTCCTTTCATATCTAGCATGACGATACATAATGATAGAAGAAAGGAAAATGAAGATTGCTCCCACACCACAAACACCTAACATCATGAGTGGGAATCTCATCGAGTCTGCATCTGCTGTCTTGAGTGCCAATTCCTTTGGAGCAAACCCTACTGGAGCAATGGCTGCACCGATACAAGCCCCATAATGGTTTTGCATGCCTTCTGCTAATGCTTGATTTACAAAGGCAATATGATTGAATTGTTCTGCTTTGACTGTACTGATTCCAATCTCATTTGCAATCAGTACGTCTAAGTTCTGTATATCCCTACCGTCTCCAATTAATTGGATCTGTTCAATTTTCTTTCCTTGTTCTTTTGTTCCAAAATAATCGATGACACGGTTGATGTTCGATACTAAAAGACGGAGGGAATTGGTTACTTCCTCTCTTGCCTGCTCTTGTGCTGATGTACCATCCTCTTCTACGCCACCATTATAAGAGGCATATGTTGCAACGCCATCCCCAAATTGTGAGTTTAAAATCGGTTTCTCACATAC
>CALZJY010000221.1 GCA_945787925.1 uncultured Anaerosporobacter sp.
ATGTTGATATTTTCATGATGAAGGGTTACGGTATCATATCCTGAAATCGTTTCTCGCAGGTAGTCCTCCACAAACGGAGTTGTACGCGTCGTAATCCTTGGGAAAAGATCGGTATCGGTGTAGTTGTATTTCTCTGCAAGGAAACCGGCAAGGTATGGTGCTTGGAACTGTTTCAGATTGGTATAGTCATAAGGCTCTAATCGGTCCATCAAGGTGTCATCCATCTTTTCTGAGGCATCGCAAGGGACTTTCTCATATTGGACTTCGACTTTCCGATAGACGTCATAATGATTCGTCTTGGTAACGGTATAGTCGCCTTCTTCGTATACGGTAGATATGGTACAGTCTGCGTGGGTATCGCCTTGCCCGGTCAGATCGTACAGCCAGAATGGGACATATATGCCGGTGAGGCTCTTGATCCGGTCAGCACTCATAAATCCTTTTGGAGTCAGCCGCCCGTTTTTACACCATTTCTTAAACGCATCGGTTGCCTGTTGCTTCGTAATCTGAAATGGAATCACATATGAGGGAGCTAACTTGCCGGATAACCGGTCGCCAAGAATCATCGGAGCGCCGCAGAAGCTGCAAGTGGTTGCTGTAGTGTCAGCAGAAGTAAGAAGGACTGCTCCGCAGTTATTGCATTGATACTGTACGGCTTCTTCGTTTTCAAAAGTGGCATATTGTGTCTGGTCCTGAAATGTCTCATAGTCATGGATCGATTCTTCTGCAGCAGCATCGCTTGACTTGCCATGACTATCCACATGGTCGGTCCTGCCACAGCTTTCGCAATGGAGCATGCCAGTGGAAGCATCGAAGGACATGTCAGCACCGCAGTCTGGACATTTGTATTGATATACCATGATACTCTCCTTCCTCGATCGAACATACGGTTACTTATTCTTGCGGCTTATTAAGGCTTGCTTTTAACCTAGCTAATTCATCATCCACTTCGGATGGAGTAGAATCGTATTTGCTAGTAAGGGAAGAGATATCATCACCAGGGGAGTTTAACTCAGCCATAGCATTTGCCTGGTCTAAGGCTTTGTTTGCCTTTGCTTCCATGCGTTCAAATGCAGAGATAGAATTAGCAGCACCGTTCATGGATGAGCCGATGGAGTTGATTCGCTCCTGCGTCTTAGCAACGGCCATCTTACTTTTGATCATATCTTTCCTTGCTTCTAATTGGCTTACGTCTTTTACCAGCTTATCATGCATCTCCCGCATTTTCACGGAATTGGCATGTGCGAGTTCATATGACTGCTTTAGGCTTTCCTGTTTTGATGCAAGGGACTGTTTTTTCTCGAGAAACTTTCTAGCATCCTCTTCGTTATTTGCCTCTAATGCCTTGATTGCGTAACGTTGCATTTTCTCCATCTCAGCTTCACAATCGGAAAGCTCTCGTTTCGCTCGTTGTTCTTCTGCCATGATTGACGCGGTTTCTGCTTTAACCTTTCCAAGATCGCTATTTAAGTTGCGAAGTACCTGGTCCACCATTTTTTCGGGATCTTCTGCTTTGTCTAGTAGTGCGTTGATGTTACTTGACATGATGTCTTTGAAACGTGTTAAAATTCCCATAAGAGTAACCTCCATACATAATATAGTTGACGAGAAATACTCGTAGATACTTTTAGTGTAAGGAAGAAATTGGAAATAGTCAAGGCGGTAGAAAGTATATAATAGTCGTCAAAACCTTCCTTATATTGTAAGAATATACATTGACATTTGAGGGAGCACTGTTGTATGTTTAGAAGTAATCTGAAGAAATATACGAAAAAGAGATGGGTGGATAGAACGAATCATACGAAGAGGAAAGGAGTGTAACGGTGAAAAGAGTTACAATTCAAGATGTTGCCAAAGAGTTAAACTTATCACGCAATACTGTTGCGAAAGCGTTAAACAATAGCAATACCGTTGCGTATGAAACAAGATATGTAGTAATAAAGAAAGCATATGAGATGGGATATTCCAAATTACTGCCTGTAGTTCTTAATGAGTTCAAAATCAAAGATAGTCTAGAAGGGATTAAGACAATCGTAGTGCTTGCAAGAAGGGAACTCTCAACCTTTTGGAACCGTATCATTATGGGAATCAGCGATGAGCTCAATAAGAACAACTGTAAGCTACAGTTTAACTTCATTAGTATAGAAGAAGAACGCAATCACATTCTTCCGATTGAAATGAATTCGGAAGTGGATGGTGTGATCGTATTAAGTGTTTTTGAAGAAGAGTACATAAAGCGGATTGCTGCTTATGGCTGTCCGATCGTTTTTTTAGATTCGCCACAACAGAGTGGGGAATTATTACCGTATGGAGACATCGTGTTATTTGAAGGGCAAGAAAGTGTAAAGAGCATGACGAGACAGCTGATTATGCAAGGCGCCAAATCATTAGGGTTTATCGGAGATATTACTTATTGTAGGACCATTTATGAGCGCTACCAAGGATTCCGTATGGCAGTCACGCTTGCAGGCCTTACAGAGGACGAGTCTTTATATAAGGTAGGGTATAAGCCAAATCATTATTATAATAGGGAAGAAGTACAAGAAGCAATCGATGCCCTTCCTTATATGCCGGAGGGAATCGTATGTGCCAATGACGATATTGCGAAAGACGTGATTCTCTATTTAAAGGAGCAAGGAATCCGTGTGCCACATGATGTGATGGTCACTGGATTTGATAATAAGGACGAGATGGCATTCTTTACTCCATCGGTAACGACAGCGTATATCAGCAACCAGCGTATGGGAAAACGTTTGGTGCAGCAGTTGATGTGGAGGATCCTAAACCGGGAGATGCCACATGAGGTCATTACGCTAGGCACCGAGGTCGTTTATAAAGAGTCTTCGAATCGTCCGAAGTAAAATCGCATACAGCTGTGTGAAATTGTCAATCCTACATAGTGTAATACTTGACATATTTTATAGTCCTTATATAATGAGACTATTGACAATAATACGTAGAAAGAGAGAAGTTAGTATGTGGATTGCAGACGGATGGAAAGATTACCAGGTAATAGATTGTTCCGCAGGTGAGAAGTTAGAACGTTGGGGAGATTATATCCTTGTACGTCCAGACCCACAGGTAATCTGGAACACAGAGAAAAGAGAAAAAGGCTGGAGAAAGAAAAACGGCCATTATCATAGAAGCGCTAAAGGTGGCGGTCAATGGGAATTCTTTGACCTTCCAAAGAGCTGGACAATTAACTATAAGGACTTAACGTTTAATTTACAGCCATTTAGCTTTAAGCATACAGGATTATTCCCAGAACAAGCAACAAACTGGGATTGGTTCGGTAACAAGATCAAAAATGCAAAACGTCCAGTAAAAGTATTGAACTTATTTGCGTATACTGGTGGTGCGACACTTGCAGCGGCAAAAGCAGGAGCACAAGTAACACACGTAGACGCATCAAAAGGTATGGTGACATGGGCAAAAGAAAACGCTCATTCTTCTAACTTACAAGACGCACCAATCCGTTGGATCGTAGACGATTGTGTGAAGTTCGTACAAAGAGAAATCCGTCGTGGTAATAAATATGATGGTATCATCATGGATCCTCCTTCTTATGGTCGTGGACCAAAGGGCGAGATTTGGAAGATCGAAGAAAACATTTACGAATTCGTTCAATTATGTTCTCAACTATTAAGCGATGACCCATTATTCTTCTTAATCAACTCTTATACAACAGGCTTACAGCCAGCAGTATTATCTTATATGTTAAATACTGAAGTTGCTAAGAAGTTTGGTGGTCATGTAGATGCACAAGAAATCGGTTTACCGGTATCAAGTAACGGTTTAGTATTACCTTGCGGTGCTTCCGGAAGATGGGAAAAATAATAAAAATGAAATGAGTTTCTTCTATATATAATAGTAAGAAAATAAAAAGGCATTAAGTTTTAAAAACTTGATGCCTTTTTGTATAAATTAAACAGAAATAGATTAAACTATACGAAGTGCCAAAATCATTCTAATGAATTCGAACGCCAAGTCTGATAGAATATTCTTAACGACAAAAAACGTTTGAAAAGCTTAGAAATTAAGCAAAAAATGCAAAGAAAAAAATGCTTGCATTTAAAAAAAATATGTTGTATAATTACAACTGTTGTGACATTGATAGCGTAGAAGCGTG
>CALZJY010000222.1 GCA_945787925.1 uncultured Anaerosporobacter sp.
TCCTTTGTATCTTTAATAATGGATATCTTGGAAACGTAAGACAGTGGCAGGAAATGTTCTTTAATAAGCGTTATTCCAGTACGTGCCTTCGTTATAGAAAGCGTTGTACAAAGGATTGCATGGACGAGCATAAATGTTGTCCGAAGTATACGCCAGACTTTGTGAAGTTAGCAGAAAGCTATGAGGCAAAGGGAATCCGTGTTACAAAAGAGGAAGAGATTCAGGCAGCATTTGATGCGGCAAAACAGAATACGACCTCTCCAACCGTAATTGAATTCATCATTGAGCGGGAAGCTAACGTTTTACCGATTGTCCCAGGCGGCAAACCACTAAACGAAATGATTATGGATTACTAGGAGGATGTAGGGATGAAGAAAAGATGGATCTCATTATTTGTAGAAAATGAAATTGGTGTTTTGGCGAGGATTTCCGGCCTGTTTTCTAGTAAGGCATATAACGTGGATAGTTTGACTGTAGGTGAAAGCGAAGATCCTACGGTATCAAGAATGACCATATGTCTTACAAGCGATGATAAGACATTTGAACAAATTAAGAAACAGCTTAACCGCAGCGTAGAAGTAATCAAGGTTGTAGACATTACAGAACTTGCAGTACATATGAAAGAAATCTTATTTGTAAAAGTAAATCATTGTACAGAAAAAGAAAAGGATGAAGTATTCCGTATTGCACAAGTGTTCCGTTTTGATGTGATTGATTATAATAAGAACACCATCCTATTACAATGCGTACAGTCTGCAGATAAGAATGATGATATTATACGATTGCTAAACCGCATGTTTGTCAATCGAATCGAAGTGGTTCGTGGGGGAAATGTAGCGATTGAATCCATTAGTATGAATGATCGATAGGGAAAAAAGAAATGCAGGGTATTCACAAGCAAAGAGTGAGTACCCTGCATATATTATGTTATAAAGCTATGCCTTTATTTCTTTTATATTGATCAGTTTTGTAAGGTACAATAAGACGACGTTTACCCCACAGTAACAGAGGATGGTAGCAAATAGAAGAATCGTCTTGTTGAAGGATAGCAAAGTGCAAAAACGAAGATAGACTTCGTAAAAGAAAAATCCGAGAATCGCACTTAAAAGTCCTGGTTTTACGATCCAGTCTACCAGGTTTGCCTGGAAACGAATGTTTTTTGTAATCGCCCATAAATCCAAAAGCGAAATTACAAATTGGCTGACGAGAACACCAATTAAATATCCCCAGATTCCTAGTTTCGGTATCGCAAAGACTACGAACAGGATGCGAATGCTTAGCCCAACCACGGAGTTAATCAAGGTGATGTAAGCTTTTCCTAATCCATTGATCACGCTAGAGAGTGTACTCGTTAAATATAAGAACGGACACAACCAAGCGAGAATCACCATAAAAGAGCCTGCGAGCTTATTGTTGTAGATGGTAAGACCTAAGGCATCGCCAAAGGTAATGAATACGCCAGTACAAAGAATGCCGATCATAAGGCAGTATTTAATGGTCATTGCAGTCGCTTTGGAAATCCTTCGTTCATTGTTTAATGCCTGTGCTTCTGAGATGGTTGGAAGCAAGAGTACGGATAGGGAATTGGTAATGGCAGATGGAAACATTAAAAAAGGAAGTGCCATGCCAGTCAGAATACCGTAAATACTCAGTGCCTCGTGATTTGATAGGCCGGAACGACGTAACATAATGGGAATCAGTACGGACTCGACACTGCTTAATACACTGATTAGCAGACGATTACTAGTAAGAGGTACTGCAAGCTGCATCAAATCGCGGAAAATATGTTTTGTGCGTGGAGTTGGAAACGTGCAGGCGTTCGGAGTCTTCTTAGGTAGAATCATAGAAAGAATGTTGAAGAGGTTGCTTGCGATTTCACCAGCAACAAGGCCGCATACTGCGATTTCACAAGTGATCGTTCCGTTTTGTTCTCCAAAGAACGTAGCAATTGCCATTACGACAACGACTCTGACACATTGCTCTAATAGCTGTGTAACGGCAGGAACCCCTGTCTTTTGGATGCCGTAATAGTAGCCGTTGATACAGGAGGTAATGCCGCAGAATGGGAAGCAAAAGCACAGAATTCGCAGAGAATCTGCGCAAGAGGCTTCTGCTAACAGTCTTGTTGCGATGAAGTCGGCATTGAGATAGATGATGCCGGTTAGGCTAAGTGCTATGCTTAAGGAACAGATCATACCGACTCGCAGAATGCGTACGATGTTCTTTTTATCGTTACAGCCATTCTTTCCTAGTTCAGCGGCCACAAGTCGAGAGAGGGAAGTCTGTATTCCGGAAGCGAATAGTGTGAAACAAATACCGTATACGGGGAATACTAATTGGTAAACACCCATCTTTTCAGCGCCAAGGGAGTTTGACAAGAGGATTCTATAGAAAAAACCTATTATTCTTGTTATGAAACCGGCAGCTGTAAGAATCAGCGTACCCTTTAAAATAGAACGTTTGGAACTGTTACTCATTGCTTTCTTCCTAAGGGATAATTCGTTAGTTCATTATATTTACCCCTAGTCCTTTTCATGACTGAGAATTGTTCTTGAGAAAAAACATCAATATAGGCTTGACGAACAGATAAGCCGATGTTACAATAGCAACATCAAATCCAATTAAAATAGTCGGAATTAAAATAGTCGGAATTAAAAAGGTAGGAATTAAACCTTTAGTCCACAGACTATCGCACGGAGGATTTAATAGAAGTACCAAATCGATACAGAGAAGTGAGGGAATCTTATGAAACTTTCAACTAAAGGTAGATATGGTTTACGAGCAGTTTTGGATTTAGCAGTTCATGGTGAAGAGGAAGCGATTTCTCTCAGCAGCATTGCAGAACGCCAAAATATCTCAATCAGTTATTTAGAACAATTAATTGCCAAATTAAAAAGAGCGGGAATCGTCGATAGTAAGCGAGGAGCGCAGGGAGGCTATATCTTAGCAAAACCTGCTACGGAAATCTCGGTAGGAGATATTCTTAGAGCATGCGAGGGGGACCTACATCCGGTAGATTGTGCAGAAGTGTATGGAGGCACAAGCAAATGTAAGAGTGCAGATTTGTGTGTCACGAAATATGTTTGGAAACGCATTAGTGACAGCATCAACAGTGCAGTAGATGCGTTGATGTTATCGGATTTAGTAGAAGAAGGAAAGATTCTTCAAGAAAAGCATGACAATCCAGACCATACGACGTTCTCTTGTTAATAAGAGCCGCATTTAAGATAGATTGAATTTGACAACGAAACTTTGTAGGAGATGAATAATATGGAAAAGAAAATTTACTTAGATAATGCTGCAACAACAGCAACAAGACCAGAAGTAGTGGAAGCAATGTTACCATACTTCACAGAAAAATTCGGTAACCCATCAAGCGTATATGAATTCGCTTCTCAAAATAAAACAGCAGTAAACAAAGCAAGAGAAATCATTGCAAAATCAATTAATGCAAATCCACAAGATATCTATTTCACAGCAGGTGGAACAGAGTCTGATAACTGGGCATTAAAGGCAACAGCAGATGCTTATAAAGAAAAAGGAAACCATATCATTACATCCGCAATCGAACATCATGCGATTCTTCATACATGTGAATTCTTAGAAAAACACGGATATGAAGTAACGTATGTAGGAGTAGATGAAAATGGTAAGATCAAGTTAGATGAATTAAAAGCAGCGATTCGTCCAACAACAATCTTAATTTCCGTAATGTTCGCAAACAACGAAATCGGAACAATTCAACCAGTAAAAGAAATTGGTCAAATTGCAAAAGAACATGGAGTATTATTCCACACAGATGCTGTTCAAGCATTCTGCCAACAAGAAATTGATGTAGATGCAATGAACATCGATATGTTAAGTGCATCTGGCCATAAAGTAAACGGACCAAAAGGAATTGGCTTCTTATACATCCGTAAAGGATTAAAATTACGTTCCTTCGTTCATGGTGGAGCACAAGAAAGACACCGTAGAGCAGGAACAGAAAACGTACCAGCAATCGTTGGTCTTGGTAAAGCAGTAGAAATCGCAATGGAAACATTCGAAGCTCGTATCAACAAAGAAATCGAATTAAGAAACTACTTAATCGAACGTGTATTAAAAGAAGTACCATACACAAGATTAAATG
>CALZJY010000223.1 GCA_945787925.1 uncultured Anaerosporobacter sp.
ATATTCCAACAATTCTGCTAGCGTATATAATCCTTGTGGCTTTTCTACGACGATGCCGATTCGTCCACCCATCGTCTGAAACATTGCCTGAATTTTGGGCAAATACTTCGTAAATTCGATTGCCATGGAATCATCGGCGAATCCAATCTTTCGAAGCGAATCCGTCATCCTTCCTGCAAATTCTTTGTGCTCCTCCTCCAATAAAAATAGGACAGATCTTCTTCCAACAAACCTGGTCCCTAGCTCAAAGGCATCTTTTCTGCGGTACTGCATGACCTGTGTCTTTCCACTCGTATCGTTTAGAATTACCTGCCCTGGCTGAATCCAGATTCCTTCTTTTAACTGCTCCTCTGCCTGTTCATATAAGGCATTGATTCGTACTACGGCTTCCCGATATTCTACTTCTCCCCCATGAGAATCTGGATGAAATTCTAATAGCAACTGCTTTCGTATGGATTTGTTTTTATGTACGTCATTGGTAAATAGCTCATAGGGTTCTGTCTTCTGTAATAACTCTTCTACTGTCATCCCTGCTCCCTCCTTACTTATCTTCATTTTGATGCTAAGTAAACTGATAAGAAAAGGAAACACGATGCACGCGTTTCTTTTTCCATCCTTTTAAAATTCATGCTCCCATTCCTCATTAAAGCGGAACATCTGGGCTGGTCGGTATGGACGCCCTTCAATCTTCTCGTCAGTCTCTACAATCATGCTGCCAATCTTCCGTCTGAAGTTCAATACTTCTTTTCCTAAAATGGCCTCATACACATATTGGAGTTCCTTTACTGTAAATAACTTTGGTAAGAAATAAACGGCAATTGGCGTATACTCTACCTTGTTTCGTAAGCGCTCGATTCCATAATCGATAATCTGTTCATGGTCAAATGCCAGTTTCGCATTGCTTTTCTCGCTTAACTGATAGCTTACGCTTTTCTTTCTAAGACTTGTTTTTTCTATCCTTTCTGTTACTTCGTAAATCATTCGTATGCTTTGATCTTCGGATTCTAAGCAAAGCTCATATTGTTTGATAAATTCATGTTCGGTCTTTTCTTTTCTTACTTCCTTCTTCTCTACCCAAAACCAAGTGCTTTCGTATTGACCATATCCCTTACGAAGCAATTCTTTCTTTGGCACCAATGCCATATTGGATACGGTCACTACCCTTGTTCTTGGATCTCTGTCTACCTCTCCGAAGGTATAGAGCTGCTCGATATACAAATCCTCAATTCCCGTTTCTTCCCTCATCTTGCGATAGGCCCCTTCTCCTAGGCTCTCGTCCATCGCAATGAATCCGCCTGGAATGCCGTACTGATTGATGCAAGGATGCTCGGTTCGTTTGATCAGAAGTACCTGCAAGCCCTTTCTTGGAATCTTGCGTACGTTTTCTTCTTTCAAATCTTCTGTCGCAAAGATCAATATATCATTTGTCACGCTAGGTCGTTCGTAGTCATCCACATCATATCGGGCTAAAAATTCCTCTTCTGTGCGGCCGTCTTGATCTAGCTCTAGCTGATTTTCTTTTTCCTTCATTCCTATGTACCTCTTAGTTATTATCATTTTGAATCTAAGTAAAGAATATCACTCAATAGGTGATTTGTAAACCCCTTCGAGAAATTTTTTTCATTATTTTTCCATCTTCTTATTCTTTGTAATAAAAAATCAGCGACCGCAAACTCACGGCGCTGATTTTGTCTTGCTATTTCATATGAGGTTCTTCGTCTTGTAGCTGTTTTAATAAGGCATCCATTCCATAAATCGGTGGATGGCAGCTGACACCTTCGCAAATATAGATCTCGCTTTCTGTAACTGCCATCTTATACTCTTTCGTATATGGTGCCGCAATTGCTAAGCCATCTCGCAAATGCTCTGCAATGGCTACTACCGATGTATTTGGAAGGTAGAACTTTCTTACAAGCTGATGAAGTTCATCAAAATCTACGGAATCTTTTAGTACGCATACCATTTCCTGATTCTTTAACAGAGTAAGCATAAGCGCACATAAGGAGAATGCATACGCAGATGGATATTCCTTGATTTCTCCTGCCACAAATGCAAACTGTCTTGCCATTACTTTTTCTAGGGATTCTTTCCTTGTAAGTTTCGTTAACTTGGCAAGGACATAGGCCGCTACCGAGTTTCCGGATGGCATCGCACCATCATAGACTTCTTTTGGACGAAGCAATAACGCATCGGCATCGGAGCCGTAATAAAAGAATCCACCATGTTCTTCATCCCAGAATAAGTCGATCATCTGCTCCGTATCCTGTACTGCCTGGATTAAATAAGCTGGTTCAAAGGTTGCCTCATAGAAGGTCACTTCCGCCCAAATCAGGTATGCATAATCTTCTAAGTTTGCAAGTCCTTGGCGGTGTCCATCACGGTATCTGATATAGAGACGACCTGACTCATCCCTTAACTGCTGCCCAATAAATTCATACGCCTTTTGTGCCACACGAAGATATTCCTCGTCTGCAAAAACTTGATGGGCTTTTAAAAATGCTACGATCATCAAGGCGTTCCAAGACGTTAGAATCTTATCGTCTTTATGAAGGGACATACGGTTCTTGCGGTACTCATAAAGTTTGGCACGTAGTTGTTTGCTTAGTACTTCTTGGGTCAAAATGGAATCCGTATCGATTAGGTTTGGTATACTCTTTCCTTCAAAGTTTCCATGCTCGGTTATGCCGTAATGCTCGTTAAACCAAGTTCCCTCTTTCTCTCCTAGGACAGAGAGTACTTCTTGTGGTGTGAATACGTAGAACTTTCCTTCTTCGCCTTCGCTGTCCGCATCTTGTGCACAGTAGAAACCGCCGTTTTCATCGGTCATTTCTGCCATAATGTACTGTAAGGTCTCCCTCACTACTTTCTCATACATCTTGTTGTTTGTGAGTTGGTATGCCTCTGCGTAAGTGAGGGCTAGAAGGGCATTGTCGTATAACATTTTTTCAAAATGTGGTACCAGCCATGTTTTGTCTGTGGAGTATCTGGAGAATCCGCCGCCGATATGATCGTAAATGCCACCGCGGAACATGGATTCTAATGTTTTCTCTACCATGGAAAGGGCATCCTTTTCCTCATATTCTACCGCATAACGTAATAGGAACAATAGGTTGTGTGGGCTTGGGAACTTTGGTGCTTCTCCAAATCCACCGTACTCGGAATCAAATTGTTTCTTGAATTGCAGGTAGCCAGTTCCGAATAGGCGTTGTTCTGGTTGGATGTGTTCTTCCCTCTGATCCATGGCGTTACGGAGCATGTTGGTAATATCCTCGCTGGAGTGGAGGATTCGCTCTCTGTCTTCCTTCCACATTTTCGCTACGGATGGAACGAGTTCCATCATGCCTAACATCTGATTTCTTGATCGTTTTGGCAGATAGGTCGCTGCGAAGAAAGGTTTCTGGTCTGGTGTCATGATAATGGTCAGAGGCCATCCGCCATGTCCTGTGAGTGCCTGACATACGGTCATGTAGATATGGTCGATGTCGGGACGTTCTTCTTTATCTAGCTTGATGGAGATAAAATCTTTATTTAGTAGGGCTGCTACTTCTTCGTCTTCGAAAGATTCGTGGGCCATCACGTGGCACCAATGACAGGTGGAATAGCCGATGCTTAGGAAGATTGGCTTGTCCTCCGCTTTGGCACGGTCAAATGCCTCTTGCCCCCATGGATACCAGTCTACGGGATTATAGGCATGTTGAAGTAGGTAGGGGGACTTTTCTTGAATTAGGTGGTTGGGTTTTGTATTCTCTTGTGTCATAAAATCACCTCTCTATTGCTTTTAGTCAATAAAGTTAGTGTTTGAGCCGACGGCTGATACTATACAATAAACAAGAGCAAGATTAAAAAAAGCCAGTATCCTAAAATACTGACTCAACTTTTTCCCAACAAAAAAGTGCATCAGAGGTATTCTCCAATGCACTTAATTTCTAAAACTAAAGAACTTCTACTAATTCAATTTTGAAATTAAGTTCTTTTCCTGCCATCTCATGATTTGCATCAAAAGTAATATTTGTTTCATCTTTTGCTGTAACCACTACTGGAATAGGTTGTCCAAGCTCATTTAATAGCTGAACGTGGTCACCTACATTAAGATTTTCAGAACCTGGTAATTGGCTGATTTCC
>CALZJY010000224.1 GCA_945787925.1 uncultured Anaerosporobacter sp.
AAAAAGAAGTATCCAAAGTAATCTTAACAGCTTCTGGTGGTCCATTCCGTGGAAAAAAATTAGAAGACTTAACAAACATCCAAGTAGAAGATGCGTTAAAACATCCAAACTGGGAAATGGGACGTAAGATTACGATTGACTCTTCCACTATGGTAAACAAAGGGTTAGAGGTAATGGAAGCAAAATGGTTATTCGATGTAGAGTTCGATCAAATCCAAGTAGTTGTTCAACCACAAAGCGTAATCCATTCCATGGTAGAGTTTGAGGATGGCGGAGTAATGGCACAGCTTGGCACTCCAGATATGCGTCTTCCAATTCAATATGCACTATACTATCCACATAGAAGAGTGCTTCCTGGAAAACGTTTGGATTTTTATGAATTAGGTTCTATCACATTTGAAAAACCAGATATGGAAACCTTCCGAGGATTAGCCCTTGCATATGAAGCGGGAAGAATCGGAGGAAGCATGCCAACGGTATATAATGCAGCCAATGAAAAGGCAGTAGCATTATTTTTAGATCGTAAGATTAAGTATTTAGAAATCGTGGAAATCATTGAGTTCGCAATGAAAAACCACAAAGTAATCGAAAACCCAACCGTAGATGAAATTCTACAGGTTGAAAATCTGACATATGATGTAATTAAGGAACATTGGGCATAACATAAGTGAAGGATGTCAGGTTCGAGAAAAGGACCTAGGAGGGTTACATGAGTATAGCAAGGATAGTAGTAGCATTATTAGTATTTAGTGTCATCGTTATTTTTCATGAACTTGGCCATTTTCTTTTGGCAAAGAAGAATGGAATCAAGGTTACCGAGTTTTCTCTTGGTATGGGGCCTAGGCTACTTAGCTACCCAGGAAAAGAAACGAGATATTCGATTAAAGCATTGCCGCTTGGCGGTTCCTGCATGATGCTTGGGGAAGATGAAACTTCTGAAGATCCATCTTCCTTTAATAAAAAAGGTGTTTTTGCAAGAATGAGCGTTATTGCGGCAGGTCCAATCTTTAACTTTATTTTAGCGTTTGTCTTAGCATTATTTGTAGTTGGAGTCGCAGGGATTGATAAGCCATATGTGGCTGAGCTTCCAGCAGGATTTCCAGCAGCAGAAGCAGGATTAAAAAATGGAGACCTGATTACGAAAATCAATGGAGATAAAGTTGATATCTCAAGAGACATTGATGTATATTTTCAGTTCCATCCGTTAGAGAAAGGACAGAATGTTGAAATTACGTATGAACGTGATGGAAAAGAATATGTGGTGAACATGACACCAATTCTTTATGACAGATATATGATTGGTATTACTCGTAATACGGATGAGTCAGCAGCCAAGTTGACAGGCGTCTCCAAAGATGGCCCAGCAGATCAGGGCGGTCTTAAAGAAGATGATATCATTAAGAGCATCAATGGTGTTACAATTAACACAGGGGAAGAATTTAGCTTGTACTTAAGAGAACACCCAATTGGAAAAGAGGCTCTTACTATTGTATATGAACGAGAGGGAAGGGAAGCTACTGCGCTTGTGATTCCTCAATTATCAAGTTCAACCTACTCATTGGGCCTAGCTTATAATGAAGCGCGTGGGGGTAAGATTACGAATCCACTTAACGTTATAAAATATAGTTATGTAGAAGTGAAGTTCTGGATCAAGACAGTAGTTGCAAGTCTAGGACAGTTAGTGACTGGCAAGTTATCTACCAACGATATCGCAGGTCCAGTAGGCATGTTCGATATGATCGGAGATTCTTATGAACAAGCCGTAAGTATCGGTGTAAAATACGTATTCTTACAGCTTGCATATCTGATTATCCTATTATCTGCAAACCTTGGTGTCATGAACTTATTGCCACTTCCAGCGTTAGATGGTGGACGTTTGGTATTCTTACTGATTGAAGCAGTTCGTGGCAAACCAGTAGACCCAGAAAAAGAAGGATTTGTACATTTGATTGGCTTTATTGGCCTTATGATGTTAATGGTATTTGTATTCTACAATGATATTATGAGATTAATCGGGTAGGAAAAGATAGAAAGGTCGTACACCTTAGGTGTGCGGCTTTTTTTATTACGCGAGAAACTCACAAAGCGTGTTTCTCGCGTTGCACACTTTGTTCCCTAATTTTTGAGAAAGATGAAATGGTGGTATAACAAAAAGGGGAAACATAAAATGTAAATAAAAAGGCTAGGAGGGGGATATGGGAATAGCGAGAATCGTAGTAGCGCTATTAGTGTTCAGTGCCATTGTAATCTTTCATGAACTTGGACACTTTCTTTTGGCAAAGAAAAATGGGGTTAAGGTAATTGAGTTTTCTATTGGAATGGGGCCTAGAATCGTTAGTTATCCAGGCAAGGAAACGAGGTACTCCATTAAGGCGTTTCCGGTTGGAGGCTCGTGTCAGATGCTCGGAGAAGATGAACTTTGCAACGATCCCTCTGCATTTGTTCAAAAAGGCGTTTGGGCTAGAATCAGTACGGTTGCAGCAGGTCCAGTCTTTAATTTTATTCTGGCATTTGTGTTAGCGCTGTTCGTGATCGGGGCAGCAGGGGTAGACCGTCCGTATGTGGCTAAATTACCGACAGGATTTCCGGCGGCGGAGGCAGGCCTCAAAAAGGGGGATTTGATTACTGGAATCAATGGACATAAGATGGACATCTCTAGGGAGGTTGATGTATATTTTCAGTTTCATCCTTTAGAAGATGGACAGGGGATTGAGGTTACCTATGAACGAGAAGGGACAGAACAGACAGCAATCGTAACGCCTGTTCCTTATGAAAACTACATCATTGGTGTTTCTCGGAGTGCTGACCAATCGGCAGCAAGGCTTGCGCAAATATCGAAAGGAGGGCCAGCAGAAAAAGCAGGGCTAAAGAAAGGGGACAAAATAGTAGCAATCAATGGAAGTGCAATTAAGACAGGAGAAGAGTTTGCCAAGTATTTAAGGGAACATCCCATTGGAAAAGAGTCTTTGACCATACAGTATGAGAGGGAAGGAAAAATAGCATCGACCGTACTAACGCCGTTAGCGACAGCTAGTCTTACGATAGGACTATCCTACAATGAGGCACGTGGAGGAAGAGTGACGAATCCGTTTACCGTTGTAAAATACAGTTTTGTAGAGATGAAGTTCTGGATTAAGACGGTGGTTGCAAGTCTTGGACAGCTAATCACAGGAAAGATATCCACCAATAATATTGCAGGCCCGCTAGGGATGTTTGGGATGATTGGAGATTCCTATGAACAAGCAGCAAGCATAGGGGTTGGATACGCATTGCTACAGATCGCCTATTTGATTATCTTGTTGTCGGCAAACCTTGGAGTTATGAATTTGCTGCCGATTCCAGGATTGGATGGTGGCCGTTTGGTATTCTTACTGATTGAGGTGATTCGTGGAAAACGAGTGAATCCAGAGAAGGAAGGGTTTGTGCATATGATTGGATTTATTGCACTTATGCTCTTGATGGCATTTGTATTTTACAATGATATGATGAGATTGCTTCATTAGGCATTGTTGAATAGGATGAAATTGTGGTAGAATGGTAAAAAAAGGGGATATATGATATACAGAAAGGGGAACATATATGGAACAGGCAAAAGCTTTAGTCAGAATTCGTAAAAAATTAGCGAGCCAACTAGACTGTAGCGAGGAGGAATTTCTAAAAGAGGGAGTACAGTATGTAGTAAACCAAAAAAGCAGGCTCCCATTCTTTCAGATTGTAGCACTAGGAGAAAGCATTGTAGTTTCGGTATCAAAAGATGTAAAGAATAAGGTGATGCCATTTGTGCAGAAACGAACAAGAGAAGAGTTGTTTGAATGTCCATTCTTATACGGACAGACAATTGGTTATCTTCCAGATTTTAAGGCAGACAGGAAGTTGGCAACGTTAGATGGAATTACCTTTGTACGGTATGAAAACGAAGAGTTGGCACAACTACAAGGAGTAGAAGGATTTGAGGATGCGTTAGACTATGATGTAGAAGGCAAAATCATAAGCAAGATTGCATTAGTTGCAAAAGATGGAGAACGAATCATCGGAATCGCAGCAGCGAATGAGGTGTTTGAAGGAATTTGGGAAGTAGGAATTGATGTAGTAAAGGCTTATCGAAGAAAGAAAGTAGCGT
>CALZJY010000225.1 GCA_945787925.1 uncultured Anaerosporobacter sp.
GTTCCCTGAGTGGGTTGGAAGACGCAAGAGTGTGTGGAACACACACTTTTTTTATCGTATCCTAGTCTTTTTCAATGCCTCTGGGACCTTTTCTAAAAAGGCAGTCGTCTTTTCTCGTTCCTTGATCCAGCCTTCCTTGTCTCCATCCGAAATCACAATCGGCATACGGCTATGCACGTCCTCCATAGAGGGATTGGCATTTGTCGTCAAGATCACAAAATGACTTAGTCCCTTGTACATATTATACATTCCTGCTAGATAGGTGATTTCACTAGAATCCTGAAACAGATACTTATTCTTTGCCTCGTCCCATTCGTAAAACCCACTAGTAGGAACCAAGCAACGCCGTAACACCAGGCTTTCCTTAAACGTTGCTTTCTCCATTGCAGTCTCACTCCGCGCATTGATAATCATGCCCTTCCCTTGGAATCCAGGAAATCCCCATTTGGAGAGTTCAGGAACAATTTCATGGGTTTTCGGGTCCTCTATTAGAATCGCTGCCTGATCCGTCGGAAACACTTCTCCCTGCTTTACACGGTTCCCTGGATATTTTCTATCTAACGTATGCAAAATCTTCTTTAATTCCTTATTTTTTTCAATATCTACATCAAATCTTCCACACATCGAAACTTCCTCCTTGTTTTATTTATAGTATGGGTAAAAAAAAGACGGATATGCCTCGATACCACATACCCGCCTTTCTTTGTTCTTATTACTTTGGAGAATAGATTGCCTCTTCGTTCTTTTTTCTCCTTGCCGTTTCTTTCATCGATTCCTCTGCTTCTTTTGCTAAGGATACGATTGTCTCTTCGAACCCATAATGACGCACTTCCTGAAGCATTCTTCGCATCTTCATATAGGTCATGTCTTCTAGCTGAACTACTTCTAATATATTTTTTAGTTTCCGCAAGATTCCTTGTAACATCATCAGGTCTGCGGTCACGATGCAGTAATTGATGGCTCCAATGATATACTGAATTACCTCTGTCGTAATCAGCTCGTTGTAAACCTGTAACCTGCCTAAAACAACCTCCATAACTTCAACACTCATTTGCCCATATTTGGTACGAAGGAACAGTTCGACGGTCTCTGCCCTATATGGCGCATATTCAAAGATGGAGAGATATATTTGTTTTTCATAATATGAGAAATATCCCGTTTCGATTAAGTCCAACAGATATGCCTCTCCTTGGGGATCATATTTTGCAATATAACGGATGGCTTCCTTTAGGACGAATGATTCGTTCCGGAATCCATAATACATTGGGCTAAAATGTTTCTTACATTCAAAAAGCAGTGCAATAATTTCCTCTCTTGAAAATCCATCAGACAACATAAATGCAACCGCATACAGATAGCCGCGATACAGATCCGTAAGAGTAAGATACGACAGCTCCTTCATGATTGGCCAATAAAAATCTTCCTTATTTTCCGCACGCTCTATCGTCTCAAAACTCTGCCTGATCTTCATACGAAATTCATACTTATCTTTTTTGTTCGAAACATTTACAAGCATCTTCAAGTTGTTCAGCTCGCTCTTTGGATTCAACTTCTGATTTTCTACCGTAAAAATCTTGGATGCCTGGGTTTTTAACTTATCTGCATTCTGCTTATTCGTATCAATCCTCACCAAGGTCTTTGTCTCAATATGGTTCGTTACAAATGCCTCTAGCTTCATCATCCGATAATTATCAATGGACACGATAAATGAAATCTGGGTTCCCGCAGGATAAATTCGGTCAAAGGTTACGATGCGATCCATGATCCTTCGATTTGGCATGTTCTTCGTATCGCCACGCCCTAAGAAGATTTCTACAATCATGGAATTGCTCGTCTTTGCCAGATAATATTTGCCATTAATCTCACCAGAACAATAAGGAAGCTTCGTCCCTGCCTCGATCAGCTTGGAGACATATTCTCCACCAACGCCGAGATTGATGGTATCATTTAAAATCGTGTTCGTCCGAAATACAGGAGCATCTTGTTCTTTTACCTGTTCCCCCCGTCCTACTTTATACTTATGTAAACAGTAATGGTAATACACGGCTCCTCTTGCAACCGAAAGTTCTGGATCTGCCGTCATAAGCGAGGTCAAGCCGAAGAACTTGTCAATCCTATGCTTGATTGGGAAAAACCTGGTCATTCCTCCATTTAACAATACGGCATCGATTTGAATGCCTTCTCCTGCCTTCGCAAGCACATCTAAAATCGGATAGATGATGTTGTTCATTTGTGACTCTTTCAAGGAATCGATTCGCTTTACATCGTCAATCGTCAGGTCATTGGCCATCAACGGGCTTACGATTTCTTCTAACTCCTCTATCGTTAACTCATCGGAATAACTATAACTATCATATAGATTAATCTCACTAATATCATAGTAATAGTCTTTCGACAAGCTCTTTCCCCGCTCTCTTGCATTGTTATAATCATCGGTCATCTCAATCTTCACGCGTTCTGCTCTCGAACGAAGCTTGCTCATGACCTCCTCCTTGCGCCTGTCGTGAATCGATAGCTTATACATATCTACAAACCGCTTATACATGGCCTTTGCAATCAATTCATCAAAATTATCGCCACCAATCTGGGTGTATCTTGAAATTACAAGATCCTCAATGTTCATCATGGTTCCATTTTCATACCCGACCCTATGGATTGTAACATCTAACGTGCCGCCGCCCAAGTCAAAAACAAGGACATTTTTCGGTACGGAAAAATCAATCAGATCCGAAGGAATCTCTCCTAGTTCCTGCATATGTACCAAGTCATAAATGACTGCCTTCGGCTCGTATAGTAAAATCTCATGCTCATTATTGGTATTGATTCCAGCTAATCTCGCCGCCTCTAACGTTGCCTGGCATTGGTCCGAATCAAAGGATGCTGGAATCGTAATGACTGCATCGGTAATTGACTCAAGGAATAAACGCGTCTTCGCACTATGCAACATTGTCCGCAAAATCTGTGCCGATACCTGGCTTGGCGTCTTATCTTCGATTTCTTCTGCCAGATTTAACGGCTCATTCTTTCCCATCTGAGACTTTATGGACTTTGCCACATATCCATAACGCACCCCATAACGGCTCTTTGCATAATCCCCTACTTCTGGAATGATTTCATTGGTCCTTAGATCTTTATTATAAAAAACAACGCTAGGAAGCACCTTTCCTCTTGCCCTCCCACCATTTTCAATTTTCCTGTCTACATCTACAATCAGACATTTCACGGTGTCATTATTCGTGATATTGGCATAAGAGATTACGGAATTCGTCGTGCCAAGATCGATACCAAAATAATAATTTTTCATATCCATCCCCTCCTATTTTTCTTTTACCGTGGGTAAGGAAATGATGACATCTTGATACTTCCATCCAGGCGAAGTAACTATGACCTGCTTCACCTCATGATCGTCTACAAAAGGCTCTCCTATATAATTCATCAGCGCAACTTGTCTGTACGTCGCACCAAACGTCCGATTCACTTCATCCAGTGGATAGATTCCATAAGAAGAAATAAAATGGGCTAACTGCTTAAACACAATCGTAAGAGGTACTAATTCTGGGGGAATCTTCTCTCTTTTCTTTCTAAGATTAGATAGAATATCCTCTACCACTAAGATGCTGTCTAATAGATTGCCATACTCACTGGAGTTTAGCGCACTGAAAAACTCGCTTACCGCCAAATTCTTTGCATCAATCGCGCTTTCTTCCACGCTTTCCTTCAGCTCGTCAAATAAGGATTGTACCATCTCCAATGTATTTTTATAGTTTTCCACTTGAAACTTCAAGGATTCAATTTGCTTGCTCCAATCATTCATATCCTCCGTCTCTTCTTTTTGGTTCGTAAACTCTAAGGCTTTTCTTGTCTTCTCAATGACCTCCCTCGTCGACTTCTTATATTGAAATCCCATTTCCCGACTGACATCGCTAAAGATGGTAGACAACATCTTGCTACAAAATCCTTCTAGGAAATTTTCTAAAATCCCAAGCAACTTTTCAGTATAGAATTCTTCTTCAAATACATATAAGTAAACAAACAGA
>CALZJY010000226.1 GCA_945787925.1 uncultured Anaerosporobacter sp.
CGAAGCAATGTAAGCTGCAGCAACACCTTGTTTAAAATCGATATCCGCCTTGCCTCCGAATTGATATAGTGAAGAGCCTGATTCATTGTCTTTTCATCCACTTTGCTTCGCAAAAGCAGGTCAGAATATCCGATGATAGACGTGATTGGCGTCTTAATCTCATGGTTCAGACTATCGATGAATCGCTGCTTTGCTTCATTATGCTCATTTAGCTCCGTGATTTTTTCTTCAATGACTTCTGCCATCCTATTAAAGTTTTTGCTTAATACTTCGATTTCATCCTTCCCACCAGTCTCTACTACCCTTGTCTCGTACTCTCCTCTGGCAATTCCATTAGCACTTTCGCTCAGTCTTCGAATCGGCCGTGTTAAGCGAATCGATACAAGATACATCCCGATTGCAAGAAGCGTGCAAATTCCTAAGCTAAGCATGCTGAAAAATTCATAGTCTTCTTTCCTATTCTCATAGACCTGCTCAATATTCGTGGATAAGACCAGTTTGAAATTGGTATTGCGGATATTGAGCATCGTACCGATAAAGACATATCGCTCTCCCTGTACGGAACGGATGTAAAAGCAGCGCCCTGATTGTTCGGTAACGGAAAGTTCCGGGCGTTCCGCTCCAAGATCCTGCTCCCAATCGGATAGGATCTGGTAGTTATCTTTCGTATAGACTTCTAACTTAAATTGGCTCTTGTTCATATTCAGCATATATCCCTTGATGATCACATCAATCCAGTCCCGAATATCATCCTGATTTGCAACATTTACATCTAACAAATAATCTGCATTCAAATATAGACTATTCTCTACATCGCTACATTTACCAATTGCATGAATCACCGCTTCTTGCAAGTTGTCTTCAAAAGTCTTCTCTACGAGAATCACTCCTGCCAGAGCAAGAAGGCTGATAAATAAGATTACCGAATAAGAGAATATTTTCTTCCAAAACTTCATATACTCACCGTAGTATTTATAATACTCCTAGTATTCCTTAGGATAACGTCTTAAATTCATATCCTTCGGATTTAAAATGTTTGATGATTTTTGGAAGTGCTTTTGCAGTTTCCTCTTTTCCATACGTATCATGCATTAATAGGACTACGATTTCTTTTCCTTTTGCTGTCTCTACTGCGCATTTGTATAGTTGGTCTGCATTTTTCTTTCCACCTTCGGCATCTTTGTTTAATGCATTCCAGTCGATGGATACCATGTTGTTTTCTTCCATGTAGTTGCTTAATTCGGACATGTTCTTCCAAGACATGAAACCACCTGGACAACGAATTACTCTCGTAGAGAAGTCGTCACCTAAAATTTCTTTTAAGATTTTATCTGTCTTTGCAAAATCTTTTAAGAAGCTGTTTAAGTTTAACTTACGATTTGGATATAACTTCTTATAATCATGGCTATACGAATGGTTTGCGATGGCATGACCTGCTTCAAACTCTTTCTTAACTAGTTCTTTTGCTCTTTTTCCCCCACGTTCAATGTTAGAACCAGTTAAGAAAAAGGTTGCATGTACATTATTATCTTCTAATACTTTTAAGATTTTTGGTGTTACGGTTGTAGACGTACCATCGTCAAATGTTAAGAAGACGATTTTTTCCCCGTTGTTCTTATAATCGTATTTACTTAACTTGTTACTGATCTTCTTTGCATCATAAGTAAATTTCTTTCCTGCCTCACTTACCCCTACATATGCTGGTTCTGGCGACTTTGTCGGTTCTGGTGTTGGTGTAATTTCTGGTGCCTTTGTTGGTTCTGGCGTTGCTGTTACCTCTGGTGTTGCTGTCGCTTGTGCCAATTGTTGCGGTCTCTGATTAGATAATGTTACATCTTCGCCTTTCGATGTCCATAATTTCACGGAAACTACTGCAAGTACCCCCACACTTGCTAACGCTCCAACCATCATCATTCTATTATTTCTTCTTCTATTTCTTCTATTTCTTCTATATCTGCGAGATCTTCTCATTTTTAATTTCCCCTTTCATTCAAATATGACTCTATTTTATACAAGCCTTTTATCCTTGTTGTTTTCCAGTTGTAACAAAGTTGTAAAATCACAACGCAATCATCGAAAAAAGAACATGCCGATTTCGACATGTTCTTTCGACTATATGCAACAATTATTTTACACCTATTTGCCCCTAGGTTCAATGGTAACCTTGTCTACGCCTTTAAAAAAGCTCGATATCCGACCATTGCTTCATATACATCCGCCTTGCTTACTACTTCCCATGGTGCATGCATGTTTTGTACTGCGATTCCCGCATCAATTACTTGCATGTTATAGTTTGCCATGATGTATGCGATCGTACCGCCGCCCCCTTGATCTACCTTACCAAGTTCGGCAGTTTGGAAACATACGCCATCTTTTTCCATGATTGCGCGGATTTCTGCCATATATTCTGCATTGGCATCGTTGCTGCTAGATTTCCCACGTGCCCCTGTGTATTTATTAAATACGAATCCACGACCAAAGAATGCGGTATTCTTCTTTTCAAATACTCCTGGGTAGTTTGGATCAAATGCCGCACTTACGTCAGAAGAAAGCATCTTAGAATTTGTAAGCGCTCTTCTTAATTTAAGCTCAGAATATTCTCCCGCACATTCCATGACTTCTGCTACCGTATTTTCAAAGAAACGAGAACACATACCTGTCGCACCAACGCTTCCGATTTCTTCTTTATCTACTAGGATGCAGACACTTGTTCTTTCTGGATGTTCCACTTGTAACATCGCTTCTAAGGATGTATACGCACAAACTCTATCATCGTGTCCATATCCCATGATCATGCTTCGGTCAAAGCCATAATCTCTTGCTTTACCAGCAGGTACCACTTCTAACTCTGCAGATAAGAAGTCTTCTTCTTCGATATCATATAATTCTTTTAATAAACGTAAGATGTTTGCTTTTACCGTTCTCTCTTTTTCATCTTCTGCTTTTAGTGGAATGCTTCCTACTAATACGTTAAGGTCTTCGCCTTCTACCACTTTCGCACCTGTCTTTTGTAATTGATCTTGTGCTAAATGGATTAAAAGGTCAGAAATCCCAATGACTGGATCGTCTTCCTTTTCCCCGATTACGATCTCTACCACGCTACCATCTTTCTTTGCAACCACGCCATGAATCGCTAATGGTTGGGATACCCATTGGTATTTCTTGATTCCACCATAGTAGTGTGTATCTAATAATGCCAAGGAAGAGTCCTCATATAATGGATTTTGTTTTAAATCGATTCTTGGTGAGTCGATATGAGCACCAAGGATGTTCATCCCTTTTTCGATTGGCTGTTTTCCGATGCAGAATAATACGATATTCTTTTCCATATTGATGGCATATACCTTATCTCCGCTCTTTAATGTTTCGCCAGCTTCAATGACTTCGTTTAAGTCACGGTATCCTGCTTCTCTTGCGATACGTGCAGTCTCTCTTACACATTCACGTTCTGTCTTACAATCTGAAATAAACTTTTTATAGCGTTCGGATAATGCAAATACTTCTTCCATTTTTGCATCATCGTAATTTTCCCAAGCTAATTTTGCTTCCATACAATCCTCCATATGTAGTCTATTTTTCTTATTTCTATATATTGTATCACAATTCTATTCTTTTCGCTACTGTGTTCCTACGGCATGCTGATTGCTTTTTTTCTCTTTCTCAAAAAGTAGCTGTGCCTTCGCAATAGCATCCTCGTAACTTTCAAACACGATTCCATGCATTCCTGCCTGAATTGCTGCCTCCACATTCTCTTTTCGGTCGTCAAAGAACAGGCATTCCTCTGGCGGCAGTCCGTATTTCTCGCAAATGCGATGGTAAATTGCTGCATCTGGCTTTAACAGATGCTCCTCATAAGAAACGACGCCCCCCTCCATCAGCGGCAGGAAGGTAAATCTTGTCTTGCTATGGTTTTCAAACATAGGCTTTGGATAATTGGACAAATAATATAAGTGTAGTCCCTTTTCCTTTAAGGAACGAAGCCATTCATATGTATAGTCATATTCCTCCACGAACTCTTCCATATGGGCGAAA
>CALZJY010000227.1 GCA_945787925.1 uncultured Anaerosporobacter sp.
TTTTTATATAAAAAGTGCATGTTCTACACACTTTGTTCTTGCCAATGGGAATTGTACCGCTATTTTCTATACAGCAAAAAAGCACATATGCATAATTGCACATGTGCTTTTGAATAGTAAGAACTAGTTTGCAACTTCGTATTGGTCCATAGGAACAAGGTTTCTAATACCTTCTTCTGCTTCTTCTTTGGACACGTCATTTGCGTACATTTCCATACGGTGGATTTGATGTGCAAATGGTTTCATTTCAGCACCAATGAATTGATAGAATGCTTCCATTACTAATTCTGGTTTTAAGTTCGCAACACTACCTGCGCTAAGTTGTAAGAATAATACGTTATCGTTATCGTATGCATCTGCAAAGCTTAGGTCGTATGTGTTACCTGTTCTAGTTTCAAACTCTCTTTGAGAAAGGCCATAGTGGAAGATTAATGGTTTAATGTCCATTTCCACTTCGCTTTTCTTTGTCTTCTTAATTACGTTAATTTCCGCTTGTTGGATGAATAAGTTGAATTTTTCTGCAAATCCTTCAATCACTTCATATCCGTCTTTTAAAGAAATCATATAATCTGCTGCTGCAACTACGGACATGGATTTCTTGCAATCATCTTTTAATGGTTTGAAGTTGATTACACTGATTCCTTGTTGCATTGTTTCGTTGATTTTGCTTAAGAATTCTTCTTCTGTAATGTCAGAATTCAATTGCATGTCCATATATTCACCATCACTTGTTAAGCCAACTCCAAGAGGGGATGCAAAACTTGTTAATTGGTGAGGATTAAATCCTTGAGAATATGCGATATCAATTCCTGCACGGCGGAATGCCTTTTGGAAATAACGCATGATATCTAAGTGACCGATGAATTTCATAGATCCGTATTTATTGAACTTTAGTCTTGCTTTCAAAGCACACACCTCCACCAAACTTTGTAGCACCACAAGCTGAACATTTTTGACGACAGTTTGGTGTAACTGTAGCTTGTTTCGCTGTGTCGTATTCTCTTTGTAAGAATTTCTTAGTAACGCCTACATCGATAAAGTCCCAAGGAAGGATTTCATCGTAAGAACGTTCACGGTAGTTGTAGAATGCTACATCTACGCCATTTTCTTCAAATGTTTCACACCATTTTTCATAGTCAAAGTGTTCTGACCAAGAATCGAAGATACATCCTTTTTTGTACGCTTCAAGAAGAACTTTGTTAAGCTTACGATCACCTCTGGCAAATACACCTTCAAGTTCTGTAAGGTCTGCTTCATGCCAGTTGTACTTGATACTCTTGTAGTTTAATTGTTCTTTCATTTTTCCATTTAAGAAACGAGCTTTGTCTCTGAATTCTTGTTGTGTCATCATACGTGACCATTGGAATGGAGTAAATGGTTTTGGAACGAAGAAGGATGTTGAGGATGTGATTTGTACACGTCCTTTTCTTTGTTCTTTTGGAATCGTTGCATAGTATTCTCTTGCGATTAAGTCAGAAAGAATTGCAATGCCTTCGATATCTTCTTCTGTTTCTGTTGGAAGACCAAGCATAAAGTATAATTTTACCTTATTCCATCCACCAACGAATGCATCATGAGCACCTTTTAAGATCACTTCTTCTGTTAAACCTTTGTTGATTACGTCACGAAGTCTTTGAGAACCTGCTTCTGGAGCAAATGTTAAGGAAGACTTCTTAACGTCTTGTACCTTACTCATTACATCTAATGCGAATGCATCGATACGTAACGATGGTAAGGAAATATTGATTCCTTTGGAACCGAACTCATCGATTAAGAAATATACTAATTCTTGAAGTCCTGAATAATCAGAAGAACTTAAAGAACTTAAGGAAATTTCTTCGTGTCCAGTAGATGCAATCATTTTACGTGCACGTTCTTTTAAGAATTCTAAATCACGTTCACGGATTGGACGATAGATCATACCTGCTTGGCAGAAACGGCATCCACGGATACATCCACGTTGGATTTCTAGGACTACACGATCTTGTGTAACTTTGATATATGGAACAAGTGGAGCTTCTGGATATACCGTATCGCTAAGACCCATTTCCACTTGTTTTTTAATTGTTTCTGGCGCTTTTTCGTTATTACGAGTGAAAGATTTGATTGTTCCATCTTCGTTGTATTCTACATCGTAGAACATTGGAACGTATAACCCTTCGATTTGTGCTGCTTCTTCTAAGAATTCGTAACGAGATTTGCCTGCTGCTTTACATTCTTTATATACGTCAAGTAATTGACCGTATACTGTTTCACCTTCGCCAATGTAGAAAATATCGAAATAATCTGCAATTGGTTCTGGGTTGTAGCTACATGGGCCACCACCGATTACGATTGGATCTTCCTGTGTTCTATCTTTCGCAAATAGTGGAATACCAGATAAATCAAGGATTTGTAAGATGTTTGTGTAGCACATTT
The DNA here is from genome assembly GCA_945787925.1 of uncultured Anaerosporobacter sp. GTDB lineage: Bacteria > Bacillota > Clostridia > Lachnospirales > Lachnospiraceae > KM106-2. Next base: position 2,419 of record CALZJY010000227.1, read on the forward strand.
CATATTGTAATGTAATACCTAGGAAATCAAAATCCTTTACTGGGTCTTGTGTTTCAAGCGCGAATAAAGGAATGTTTTGTTCACGCATGATTTTGTCTAAATCTGTCCAAGGGGAATATACACGTTCACAGTACGTATCTTCTCTACGGTTGAACATATCGTAAAGAATTTGAATACCTTGGTGTGACATACCAATCTCGTACACATCAGGGAAACACATACAGAAACGAATGTCTATTTTATTAAGGTCTTTTACAACCATATTAACTTCATTACCGATATATCTCGCTGGCTTTTCTACTGTTAATAAAATCTCATCTGAGAGAGCTAATTTTCTCATAGAAACCTCTTTCTTCTTGTTTTTTGTGTCGAAACACATTTTAGCATAAATTACATGTTACGTCTATATGAAGAGACAGGGAAAAAATATTACCAATCTTTCCTATTTTTTTGTGACCCGTTACACAATAGAGCGTATGTTCCACACACTCTGGTGCCTTTCCTCCGATACATTGAAAAAAGCCACCGGAGTGATAACCTCTGGTGGCTGTCTCTTACCTAAGAGTATGATACTAACTTATTGATTATATTCTTCTAATGTCTTTTTTTCTTCCATAATGCTTTGAGCAGCTTCTTTCCCGACATAACGGAAATGATTTGGTTCAAAGGTGTGTTTCGTAACCTCTTCTTTGTTGCTTGGATAACGAAGGATAAATCCAAACTCTGCACAATGTTCCTTTAACCATGCATACGTCGCTGTTTCCGCAAATGCCTCACCGACTTCCATGTTCTTTCCAGAAGAAAGGTCTACTGCAAGTCCACTTTGATGCTCGCTTGTTCCTGCTGCCTCTTCGTCTGCTTTGGCTTCATAGAGTTGTGTCTGACGTTCCTCTGTACGGTATGCCGATACGACATACAGTTCTAATCCCTCTGCGGTCCCCGCCTCTACAAGAGATTTTAAATCTGCTGCCATTCGCTGATCCACAAAGATTCCATGATAACATTCCTCTACATTTGGCTGATATCCATTCTCAAGCGGATTGTCCGAATTAACGATATCCGTTAGTTCCATTTGCTTTTCACTTATCATTGGCACACTCTTTGGCTTTTCTGTTGTTTGCTCTACTGGTTCCATCTTCCACTTTGCTTCGGATTTATTGACTTCCTGTGATTTGGTCGTTTCTGTGAATGGTAATAAAAAACGATCTATAAGTTTAAACCCTATTAGCAACACGATGACCACAATCATCAGTCGAATCGCAATAACAATGGAGTTATGAATCAGTCGCTGTCTTCGTCTCTTTTTTATGTACTGTCTCTTAAATTCAGCTTTCCTTCGTTCATATCCCGGATCATGCTGTGTACCTGAATCCATATACATTCACCATCCCATCTCTATATTAGCACTTTCATTGTACATGGAATGGTTGGATAAATCTAGTGGCTTTTCTTAAAAATCGGCATTACCTTATCTCTTGCAAATGCACTAACTGAATCCTCTACCGATTCGATTGTATCATTCTTCTGAATGGCTGTTTTTACAACCTCGGAATCTACTCCACTGGCCTTAATTCCAAAATAATC
>CALZJY010000228.1 GCA_945787925.1 uncultured Anaerosporobacter sp.
TCCATATTCGGTAACAGCAGCGCTGGAACATGGCATGTAAGTAGTTCATGCACGGTATTATAGCCAGCTGCGCAGATTGCCAAATCAATCCCTTGAAAATATTTTGCAATCGGATATTCCTTGCAACAGCAGACCCTTGCCTGTTCGATCGATTGTCGTTCGCCCGTCACATATCCTCCAAGGAGTACCCTCACGCCTTCCTTCTCCAACAGGTATTCTACAATTTCCCTCGTCCTCTGCATCAGGTTCCCCACCATGCCAGAACCTAACTGTACATATACGAACAACTCTTCTTCCTTCACTCCATACTGTCTCCGTACCAAGTCTCTTAAAAGCAGTTCCTCCTGTTCAATCTGAACGATTGGTGCCACATATGTCTTATTCCCTGTATTCTCCTTCACATCTCTTTCTAACTCCTTTGGCGCCACTATGCAGTCAAATTGAGACTCTAACGTATTTAAAACTGTCATATTCGGCTTATCACATTCCCGCTTGATCCAAATCCGTGTATGAATTCCTACTTCCTCCAACACTTCTAACATCCAAGGATACGGGTATGCGGTATCGTAGATTGCCGCAATCGGCTCGTAGCTCCTCGCCATTTGCCGGATCAGTGCCTTGCTAAGCAAAATCCATTGTTCATAAGAAATCCCTCCTGGTGTATCTTCCCTGCCCGGAATATAGAAAAACGAAAATCCTTGCTCGCGAATCGTTTCAATTGCTTTTGACGTGGTAATAATCATGAGTTCAAGTTCCGTATCCATTTTATGAAGCTGTTTCGTCACAGCCAGCGCACGACTAAGGTGCCCTAGCCCCTCTCCACTTGTAACAAATACGAATACTGTTCGCATGTTTCCTCCCTTCTATTTGCTTGTTGCAAAACTTAGGTATGCCCGATACAATATAGGCAATACTATTAATTATGGAGATTAGAATGATACCTTTATTTAAAAATATGACAGAAGAAGAAATTCATCTAGCCCTCTCTTGCAGTGGTGCGAAAGAGCTTTCTTTTAAGAAGAATTCGTATTTATTCCACGAAAACGATCTTCCAAAATATATGTACCTGCTCCGCGAGGGCGAAATCCAGATTTGTAAGGATACTCCAAATGGAAACCGCATCATCATGAATACTTTTGCAGAGCCTGGAACTACCTTTGGCGAAGTATATCTGTTTTTAAGCCAAGAAGCCTATGATGTATATGTCGTGGCTACGAAAGATACGAAAGTGCTTTGCATTCCGAAAGAGTTCTTTTTCCACACATGTCACAAAAGCTGCGGACATCATGAAAAAGTAATTAAGAACATGCTAGGCATCCTTTCTCAAAAGGCTTACCTGCTCAATAAGAAGATTCAGATCATCTCTTCTGGCTCATTACGAAACAAGCTGATACAGTATTTTCTTCAGACATGCGATGATGATGGGCTGATCCAAAGTGCGATGACAAGGGAAGAACTTGCGGATTTCCTTAGCGTTACACGCCCTTCCCTTTCTAGAGAATTAATGAAGATGAAAGGAGAAGGGATCATTTCCATCGAACGAAAGAACATCAGAATCCTTGATTTTGACTTACTAGAATCCTAACACTTGGTGCATCCACACATTGTGATGCACCTTTTTTGTGCTCAACAGTCTCCCCGAATCAATGTCTGCAGCACCGTAGTATGTACATACTCGTCCTTTACGATTCTCTCTAACATCTGCTTAATATAAGGATCGTCAATCAGCTTGATATGGATATTGTAATTACAAATACACCGATACTCCTTTTCTAAATCCAGCTTTAACTGCTCCTCTATGTTCCTGCCATAGTCAATCCGTTTCGCATTCCAATAACTATTTTCATGATAGAGATTGCTCCGATATACGGGAAATCCACCAAGTAAACAGATGAGCTCTCCTAAAATCTCCATATGCCTCCGCTCTACGGATGCGATGTTTCGTAAATGCCTTGCAATTCGGTAATCATAATGACAATGGTTGATATAATGATATTCATACTGTGCGAACGCTGTCATCTCGCCATTGCTTCCGGCATAATCTTCAAATAGCAGGTTCGCATAATATGCATTCGGCGCCACTACCTCTATGGCAGGATAGTCGCTTTCCTCCTGATACATCACGACCTGACCATCTTGATTTTCACGCATAGTATCCCTCCTATTCATTCCTGCTATAGTATATGACCGATGGCTTATTTAATTTCCTGTTGCATGGTGGCGCTTCCCCTGCATAGAAAAAAGCAGCCTGCTTTTCTCAGACTGCTTTTCCTTATATTTCTTATGCTTGTTCTAAGATTTGAGTCAAAATCTGATTGATCAATGCTGGATTTGCCTTGCCTTTCATGGCTTTCATCGTCTGCCCGACTAAGAATCCCATGGCTTTCTTCTTACCAGCCTTGTAGTCTTCCACTGATTGTGGATTGTCTGCTACCACTCCCTCAATCGTCGTACGAAGGGCGCCTTCGTCATTTACCATCTTCAGACCATGTTCCTCTACATATTGTTCTGGGTCAACATCATGCTGAAATACCTGTTCAAATACTTCTTTTGCTACCGTACGGTTGATCGTATTTTTCTCAATCAGCTGAATTAATTTTGCTAGATGTTCTGGAGAGAATTTGATGTCTTCTGGATCCATCTCATGCTCTTTTAATAAGCGCATCGTTTCCACCATCAGCCAGTTTGACGCTTCTTTTGGCTGATTGCAGATGGCTACGGTTGCTTCAAACAAATCAGCAATGGCCTTGGATTCCGTAAGGATCGACGCATCGTATTCTGGAATGTCATATTCCGTTTCGTAACGAAGCATCTTAGCATCCCTTAACTCTGGCTCATTTGCCTTGATTTCCTGAATCCATTCTTCGCTAATCTCGATTGGCACCAAGTCTGGCTCTGGGAAATAGCGATAATCTTGGGCATCTTCCTTGCTTCTCATGGCAAAAGAGGAATCCTTGTTATCATCCCAGCGCCTTGTTTCCTGTACGACCTTCTTGCCATATTCGAGTAACTCGATCTGACGTTTTCGCTCTCCTTCAATCGCACGAGCAATGGATTTGAAAGAGTTTAAGTTCTTCATTTCCGTTCTCGTTCCAAACTCTTTCGCTCCTACTTCTCGTACGGATAAGTTCACATCGGCACGAAGGGAACCTTCCTGCATCTTACAATCCGATACTCCTAAGTACTGTAACGTACTTCTTAGTTTCGTAAGGTATGCAATGACCTCGTCTGCCGAACGCATATCCGGTTCTGAAACAATTTCGATTAGTGGCACGCCACAACGGTTATAATCGACCAACGTACAGTCGTCCCAGTCATCATGGACTAACTTTCCTGCATCCTCTTCCATATGAATCTCATGGATTCCAATGGATTTCTTAATTCCATCTACCTCGATATCCACATGGCCATTGCGGCAGATCGGAAGGTATAATTGGGATGTCTGATATGCCTTTGGAAGGTCTGGATAAAAATAGTTCTTACGGTCGAATTTACAACTTCTTGTAATCTCGCAGTTTAATGCGAGTCCTGCTGCTATCGCATATTCTACGACTTTTTTATTTAATACTGGAAGAACTCCAGGCATTCCTGTACATACTGGGCAGCAGTGTGTATTTGGGGCTCCTCCAAACTCTGTGGAACAGGAGCAGAAAATCTTTGTCTTTGTGGCTAGTTCTACATGGACTTCAAGTCCAATCACAGTTTCATAATTTTTCATACCTAGTCTCCTCCTTACAGTTCTGGGCGAGCATATGCACGAGTCTGCTCATATGAATATGCTGCACGGATGATTTCTTTTTCTCCAAATGGCTTTCCAATCAATTGTGCGCCGATTGGCAATCCTTTGGAATCCACTCCACAAGGAATGCTGATGGCAGGAAGACCTGCAAGGTTTACAGAAACCGTATAAATATCTCCAAGATACATCTTTAATGGATCGCTTAGGCTTTCTCCGCAACGTGGTGCAGTCGTTGGCGCCGTTGGTCCTAAGAGTAC
>CALZJY010000229.1 GCA_945787925.1 uncultured Anaerosporobacter sp.
GAAACTTATTTATCTAAGCTCTTCATTGTTGGGAATAATAATACATCACGGATCGCTGCAGAATCAGTAAGTAACATAACGAATCTGTCGATACCGATACCGATACCACCTGTTGGAGGCATACCGTATGCTAATGCATTTAAGAAGTCCTCATCCATTTCGTTTGCTTCATCATCACCAGCTGCTTTTAAAGCTTCCTGTGCTACGAAACGTTCTCTCTGATCGATTGGATCATTTAATTCGGAGTATGCATTTGCCATTTCTCTCTTTGTTACGAATAACTCGAAACGTTCCACGTATTCTGGGTTTTCTGGTTTCTTCTTAACAAGTGGAGAAATTTCGATTGGGTGATCCATAACGAATGTAGGCTGAACTAAATGTTCTTCTACGAATTCTTCGAAGAATAAGTTTAAGATATCGCCCTTTTTGTGTCTTGCTTCGAAAGCAACATGCTTTTCTTTTGCGATCGCTTTTGCTTCTTCTTCTGTCTTGATTTCGTTAAAGTCAACACCTGCGTATTTCTTAACTGCATCTACCATTGTGATACGTTCAAATGGCTTGCTTAAGTCGATTTCAACACCATCATAGCTGATTGTTGTTGTTCCTAATACGTTCTGTGCTACGGTACGGAATAATTCTTCTGTTAAGTCCATCATGCCGTGGTAGTCTGTATATGCCTGATATAACTCTAATAAAGTGAATTCAGGATTGTGACGAACGGAAAGACCTTCGTTACGGAATACTCTACCAATTTCGTATACACGTTCTAAACCGCCAACTAATAATCTCTTTAAGTATAATTCAAGAGAAATTCTAAGATTTAAGTCTTCATCTAAAGAATTGTGGTGAGTCATGAATGGTCTTGCTGCTGCACCACCTGCATTCTTTGTAAGAACTGGAGTTTCTACTTCGATGAAATCTCTGTCATCTAAATATTTACGGATTTCGCGGATGATTAAGGAACGTTTGATGAAGGTATCACGAACATCCTGGTTCATCATTAAGTCAACATATCTCTGACGATATCTTGTGTCTGTATCTGTAAGACCATGATACTTTTCAGGAAGAACCTGAAGACACTTAGATAATAAGGTGATTTCCTGTGCGCGGATGGAGATTTCTCCAGTATGTGTTTCGAACACTTCACCCTTAACACCTACGATATCACCGATATCAAATTTCTTGAAGTCTTTGTATTCTTCTTCTCCTAATACGTCTCTCTGTACATAGCACTGAATGTTGCCAAGCTTATCCTGTACATTCATAAAGGATGCTTTACCCATTACACGCTTTGTCATGATTCTTCCGGCGATGGATACTACCTTGCCGTTGAATGCTTCAAAGTCACCTTTGATGTCAGTTGTATGATTTGTTACATCATATTTCATGATCTGGAATGGATCTTTGCCTGCTGCCTGCAGTTCTGCTAACTTTTCTCTTTTTACTTTGATCAGCTGATTTACGTCTGGCTCATTGCCATTGGTTTTTACATTCTTTTCTTCTGCCACTTTTATCATCCTTTCTCTATCCGCTTTTACTGCTCCATTTTATAGAAGCACAAGATGGCGACCCATCTTGTTCCTGTAAAGATACGGTCGCCACGGATAATCTTCCTTGATTAATTTGATTTCTGAATTTCAAGAATCTTATATTTAATGATGCCCGAATGTGTATCTACTTCAATCACATCGCCTTTTTTCGCTCCAATTAAAGCTTTTCCAACTGGGGATTCATTCGAGATCTTACCTTTTAAACTGTTTGCTTCTGTTGAACCAACAATCTTATATTCAAGCTCATCGTTATATTCCATATCAAGTATTTTGACCATACATCCAATATTGATTGCGTCAACATCTACTTCATCTTCAACAACTACTTCAGCATTTTTAAGAATCTTGTCGATCTCTTCAATTCTAGCTTCGATATCTCTTTGCTCATCCTTGGCTGCATCGTATTCAGCATTTTCGGATAAATCGCCTTGTTCTCTGGCTTCTTTAATTTTTTGAGCTACCTGTTTTCTTTTATTAACCTTTAATTCCTGTAATTCGTCTTCTAACTGTCTAAGTCCTTCATAGGTCAAAATGTTTTTCTTTTCTGCCATTGAAATACCCTTCCTCCATAAATACTATTCTCTTGTAAACATTATGCAGACATTCACATAAGCATATCTTTCGATATAATATCAATATTCAAAGTATTATATCGTATCACCCCGAACTTGTCAACAATAGGCAGATGATATTTGATATAAATATATGTTTTATTCAGAAATTCATTCCTGCTATTTTTTGTCTACTGATATGGCGGTATGAATAGTATATCGAAATGTTTTTCCTTCATTCATCAATTCGTGTGATTTTTTTCAGTTTAAAGAGTATATTTCCCCAAAAACCGTATAAATTAACTATGTTTCTATTTATATAGGTAAACACCTAAAACTACCATCAACTTAGTATGAATCTGTATTTTTTGTGTTTTTTTAATACGGAGGTTGGTGGAAATACCTAGCTTGATTATTCCCGTTTTTTCTAATATTTGTACAGATGCCCCAGTTTATTTTTAGAGTTAATGTTGATTTCTTATGAAAAAGTACCAATCTCTGCCTAAAAACTAAACAAAATGACATTTTTCCGTCTTATATTGCAAGAAACACTTTACTATTTTGTAGAATAGTGGTACCCTTTTAGCTAGGTATTTTTATACTACATTGATATAAGGTATTTGCGACAATTAAAAATGCCCGCAAATCCACTCTTTAAGGAGGATATTTTTACATGGCTAGAAAAATGAAAACCATGGATGGTAACACTGCTGCAGCACACGTGTCCTATGCATTTACCGATGTAGCAGCAATCTATCCAATCACACCATCTTCTCCAATGGCAGACTACACAGATATGTGGGCTACACAGGGAAGAAAAAACATCTTCGGACATGAAGTAATGCTTTCCGAAATGCAGTCCGAAGCTGGTGCAGCTGGTGCTGTACACGGTTCCTTACAGGCTGGTGCTTTAACAGCAACATACACAGCTTCCCAGGGCTTATTATTAATGATTCCAAATATGTATAAAATTGCTGGTGAATTATTACCAGGTGTTATTAACGTAACAGCTCGTGCTTTAGCAAGCCACGCGTTATCCATCTTTGGTGATCACTCCGATATTTATGCTGCTCGTCAGACAGGTTTCGCTATGTTATGTAGCGGCAACGTTCAGGAAACAATGGACTTAGGTGCAGTTGCTCACTTAACAGCAATCGAAGGAAGAGTTCCTTTCATGCACTTCTTCGATGGTTTCAGAACATCTCACGAAATCCAGAAAATCGAAGTTTGGGATTATGAAGATTTAAAAGAAATGACTAATATGGAAGCAGTTGATGCATTCCGTAGAAGAGCTTTAAATCCAGAACACCCAGTTCAGAGAGGTACTGCTCAGAACCCTGACGTTTTCTTCCAGGCTCGTGAAGCTTCTAACCCATACTATGATGCGGTTCCAGAATTAACACAGCAGTATATGGATAAAGTAAACGCTAAGATCGGAACAGATTATAAATTATTCAACTACTACGGTGCTGCAGATGCAGAACACGTAATCGTTGCAATGGGTTCTGTATGTGATACAATCGAAGAAACAATCGATCACATGAATGCAAGCGGTGCTAAAGTTGGTTTAGTAAAAGTTCGTCTTTACAGACCATTCTCTGCTAAACACTTAGTAGAAGCAATCCCTGCAACTGTTAAGCAGATCTCTGTTCTTGACAGAACAAAAGAACCAGGTGCACTTGGTGAACCATTATACCTTGATGTATTAGCAGCGCTTAAGGATACTCAGTTCAATGACGTTCCTGTATACACAGGTCGTTACGGCTTAGGTTCTAAAGATACAACTCCTGCTCAGATCATCTCTGTATATAACAACAAAGAAAAGAAGAAATTCACAATCGGTATCAACGATGACGTGACAAATCTTTCTCTTGAAATCAAAGAAAATCCAGAT
>CALZJY010000230.1 GCA_945787925.1 uncultured Anaerosporobacter sp.
TAACTGCAAGAGTGATAACATCTTCAGGTTTTTTAGCCATCATTTCTTTTAATGTAGTTTCTTTCATACCACCTACATAATCAGAGTGATTATAGTAGATTTTTTGATCCATTTTCTTACCTGTAACTTTGATTTTGTCAGCGTTTACTACGATAACGAAATCACCACAGTCTTCGTGTGGAGTGTAAGTTGGTTTGTTTTTACCTCTTAATACTTTTGCGATCTCTGAAGAAAGACGACCTAATGTATGTCCAGTAGCATCTACTACATACCATTTTCTTTCAATTGTTGATGGACTTGCCATAAAACTTTTCATGGATTTACCTCCTTAAAAATTTGAACATTTATCAGTTATATCATTTAAGCTATATATGTTAAAATACATCACCGGGGCTTTGGTTCTGTATTTTTACGCAAATTAAAAATACGTACAAATATTTAAACTTGTCACAGTTAAATATTATATTACATAAAATCTATTGTGTCAATATTTTTCATTTTATTGATGCAATATAGTTAATTGCTACAAGCATGAGGCCCTTTGCTGGCGCTGTAGGCCCTGCTTTCGTACGGTCTTTGGCTTCTAAGATACCTGGAATTTCTTCCGGCTTAATTGCTCCCATACCGACTTGTAATAACGTTCCCGCGATGATTCTTACCATATTGTAAAGGAATCCATTTCCGTTTACTTCGATGACCAGCTCATCGTCTACCTGCTTGATATCAATATAGTAAATCGTACGAACCGTTTCCTTCACCTGCGTGTTAACAGAACAGAAACTCTTGAAATCATGCGTTCCTACAAGATACTCTGCAGCTCTTCTTATTTTATCCAAATCTAATTCACGGTATACAAAATGTGTGTGTAACCGCTTGATTGGATTTGGAAATTCGTTCGTTACGACACGGTAACGATATGTCTTGCGACATTCCTGATACCTTGGATGGAAATCAAGTGGCACTTCTTCCGAGCATTGGATCCTTATATCTTCTGGAAGGCGCTGATTTAACGCATAGCTCATCTTCTCTGCAGGCATTCGGCTTTCCGTATCGAATACTGCGACGTTTCCCATGGCGTGTACGCCAGAATCCGTCCTGCTTGCGCCAATCACTGTAATATCCTCTTTTAAGAAGTTACGTAATGTCTCGTTTAGCACACCTTCTACCGTAACGGCATTCGGTTGTCCCTGCCAGCCACAATAATTTGTTCCATCATAGGCAACAACTAACTTTACTCGTTTCATATTACTTTCCTCAATTTATGTTAGAACCAAGCAAACCAAAGGTTCAGCACTACGAATAGTGCTATATAACCACCAAGCAGCGCATATCCGATGTAATCTCTACTAGCATATACGAGTGGTTTCATCTTTGTTCGATTCGTCCCACCATTATAACATCTTGCTTCCATCGCCATCGCAAGGTCGTTGGCACGACGGAACGCAGAAACAAATAGTGGAATGAAGATTGGTAATAACGCTTTTACTTTTTGAATCATACTGCCGTTTTCAAAATCGGCACCTCTCGCCATCTGTGCCTTCATAATCTTATCCGTTTCCTCTAATAGGATTGGGATGAAACGAAGGGCGATGGACATCATCATAGCAATCTCATGCACTGGCACCTTGATTCGGTTTAGTGGATGAAGTGCTGTCTCTAAACCATCCGTAAGCGCTTTCGGCGTCGTTGTAAACGTCATGATGGAAGAACCGATGATCAATAAGATAATACGGATTCCCATGAACGCACCTTGATACAACCCTTCCCAAGTCAGACGGAAAATCCACCACTCCCCGATGACATTGTCGCCTTGTGTAAAGAACACGTTAAACACTACTGTGAATAGTAACAAGAAAATGACCGCTTTTAATCCTTTAAAGATATAGGAGAGCGGCACTTTGGATGCAAGAATCACACTTCCAATAAATCCGATTACTAACAGATACCCTGCAAAACTATCAAATAAAAATAATGAAATGATATATAACAACGTACCAAGAAGCTTCACTCTTGGATCTAGTCGGTGGATTATAGAATCTACCGGATAGTATTGTCCTATTGTAATATCTCTAATCATGCTTCCACCTTATCCTCTATCCAATTATTTTTTCTTGCCCAGGCAAGGATGGAATCCTTCGCTTCTGCCACTGTAGTAGCAGTCGTATCTACGTCGATTCCTTTCTCTTTTAACTCATTCATCACGTAAGTTACCTGTGGCGCAGCAAGACCGATCTTCTCTAACTCCTTGTACTTCATAAATACTTCTTTTGGAGTTCCGTCTGCAAATACCTTGCTGTGGTTCATGACGATGATACGTTCTACATAGTCCGCAACATCCTCCATGCTGTGAGAAACTAAGACAATCGTAATCTTGCGTTCCTTATGAAGCTTTGCAATCTCTCCTAGAATCTCATCTCTCCCTTTTGGGTCAAGGCCTGCCGTTGGCTCATCTAGAATGAGCACCTCCGGATGCATTGCAAGCACGCCTGCAATTGCAACACGTCGTTTCTGGCCACCAGACAAATCAAACGGCGACTTATCCCAAAGCTCTTCGGCAAGGCCAACCTGACGTAAGGCATCCTTTGCTCTTTGTTCTACTTCTTCCTCAGATAACCCAAGGTTCTTTGGACCAAACTTTACGTCCTCTAAAATCGTTGTTTCAAACAACTGATGTTCTGGATATTGGAATACTAAGCCCACCTTGCTTCGTAATTCCTTCATATTATATTTGTTTGCATAAATGTCTTCCCCATCATAATAAATATGACCGGAAGTGGCCTTAATCAATCCATTCAAATGTTGAATCAACGTGGATTTTCCCGAACCAGTATGTCCGATTAACCCGATAAATTCCCCATTTTGGATTTCCAAGCTTACGTTGGTAAGTGCCTTCTTCTCATATGCAGTCTTTTTACTGTATACATAATTAATATTTACTAATTTAATCGACATCTTAACACCACTCTATTTCTTAGTATGACCTAATGCAGCCAGTGCATCTACAAGTTCTTCTATTGTTAACACGACCTCTGGAAGATTAAGTCCCTGCTTTCTTAACTCATAGGCTAATTCGGTTACCTGTGGCACATCTAAGCGATACTCCTTCAATCGTTCTACATCTTTAAAGATCTCTCTTGGACGTCCCTGCATTACTACTTTTCCATGATCCATTACATATACATGGTCGGCATTGATGACTTCATCCATGTAATGGGTAATCAGGATAATCGTCACGTTTTCCTCTTTATTTAGTTTTCGCACGGTATCGATTACATCCTTACGACCGTTTGGATCTAACATGGCCGTTGGCTCATCTAAAATAATGCATTTTGGTTTCATCGCCATAATACCTGCGATTGCGACACGCTGTTTCTGACCACCAGACAGCTTATTTGGAGAATGCGTACGATATTCATACATTCCTACTGCTTTTAGTGCCGTCTCTACCCTTGTCCAGATTTCATCGGTAGGAACCCCTAGGTTCTCAGGACCAAATCCGACATCTTCTTCAATCACGCTAGCGATGATCTGGTTGTCTGGATTCTGAAATACCATTCCAGCACTTTGTCTAATTTCCCAGAGATGGGAGTCATCTTTCGTCTCCATGCCGTTTACCCAGACAGTTCCTTCTGTTGGGAGCAAGATGGAGTTTAAATGCTTTGCAAATGTCGATTTTCCTGAACCATTATGTCCAAGAATCGCTACAAAGTCTCCTTCTTCAATCGTAATTGACACATCATCTAAGGCACGATTCACAGACTCTGTATTTGTCTCGATATCGTGTCTAATATATTCATGTACTAAATTTTTAGATTCAATAAAACTCATGATATCCTCATATATTCTTTCATTATAATAATTTACTAAAAACTTACTCCCTATTTTACGTTAAATCCCTAACAAATGCAAGGACGGTATACAACACAATTAAAAAAGGTTCTACAATAAATGTTGGGGTGTGACTTATAATCA
>CALZJY010000231.1 GCA_945787925.1 uncultured Anaerosporobacter sp.
GAGCGCATACGGTAATTTTCTTCTTCAACGGCATATCGCCATACTGCTCAATCTCTGTATCAAAGGATAATACCACTTCCCCTGGATTATGATATTGTTTTACGTACCAGGAATGGATGCGTCCATACCTATAAGAAGTAAGTGACACCCCCCGGAAGATTCCGCCATCTGGAAGTCTAGGGCCCCAATCCCATCCGAACATACAATGTGCCTTACGAAGATGTGAATATCCTTTCATTGCATCTCTTGAACCACCTACCGTACAATTTTCCTCTTCTTGTTCAATGTACTTTGTTGGAGAAAAGATTTTCACGCCGATGACATTCTCCCCTTCTATCACTGTTTTGCTAACCTCATACTCCCAAATACGATGCATATTGTTTGTTTTTCCAAGAAACTTCCCATTCAAATAAATCTCTGCTAACGTATCAATCCCATCAAATCGCAGATAAAGATGATCTCCCTTTATCATCTCTTTCTGAACGGTAAAACGTTTTACATATAAAAAGGAATTGTCCATTAGCTTTGTTGCGTCTAATTCATTCATTCGATAAAATGGGTCTGGCATTAGCTTCTTCTCTAGCAATGTGGTATATATCGTTCCTGGCACCTCTGCCCTTATTTCTCGATGCCCGATATGATACACATTTTCTCCTATTACAGTAAGCTTCCATACTCCATTTAAGGACAATATCTTCTTCTGCATCCTATTATCTCCCCCTTTTAACTTTTACCTCTTATACTTCCATTTTGACAGCACCCCCCTTGTTTTACAATGTATAAATCCGCCTAAAATCTGTAATTTTTTAACCTTATCTAACAACTTTTTTATCTAAAAGTGGATGGCTCTTTACGGCACCGAGGGAGGATTCTTCGCAATTTCCTATGCAACAGAAAAGGGAGTTGCTTTTCAAACAAGCAACTCCCCATTCTTCCTACATTAACGTAGAAAACAGGCTGATAACATTTTGATAGATTTTTAAAATCAACGGACGGCTCTTCCACTCTTCATAGGTAAACTCATGACAAACTTGCAATGTCTTTTCGAAATCTTTTCGAATCCCTTCAATGACGTCTCGATTAGACATACATACTCCATTTTCATAATGCAGATAGAAGCTACGGTAATCCATATTGATTGTACCGACAATACCGGTACTCTCATTGATGATCGTCTTCGCATGAATGAATCCTGGCTCATATTCATAAATGCGCACACCACCTTCTAGCAACGAACCATAATTGTAGTTCGTCATGTATTTTACGTTCTTTTTATCCGGAATCGCTGGCGTAATGATTCGTACATCGATACCACTTTTCGCTGCTAAGACGAGTGCCCGTCTCATATCGTCCTCGATAATCAGATACGGAGTCGTAATATATACGTATTCCGTCGCATATTGAATCATCTGCATATATACATTTTCAATCGGATTGTTTGGATTATTCGCTGGACCATCGGAAATCACCTGACAATAGACTTGGTTCTTTGGAAACTTCTTGGTTGGACGATAGATGGAGTAATCCAATAATGGTTCATCGGAGCATACTTCCCACATTTGTAGAAAGGTAATCGTAAGTCCCCATACAGCATCTCCCTCAACCTTGATTCCGTTATCCTTCCAGACTCCAAACCGACTGACTAAGTTCGCATATTCATCCGCAATATTAAACCCTCCGGTATATCCAATGTTGCCATCGATTACAACAATCTTTTGATGGGAACGATAATTCATATATAACTTATCGGTATATTTGTGAACCGGATTAAAGATACGAACCTCAAATCCTTCTTGACGAAGACTATTCGCAAACTCCTTATCTGTACGGAACATCGCACCAAAATCATCATACATAAATAAGACCTTTACTCCATTTGCAATACGGTCCAGCAAAATTCGATGCAGATGATCCCAAATCACGCCTTCCGCCACAATAAAGAAATTGATGAAGATAAACTTCTCCGCCTTCTCTAACTCTGCAAACATATCATCAAAGGCATCCTCTCCCATTGGAAAATACGTAACCTCATTGTTCTTAAACAATGGAAATCCTTCTTCACACATGTAATTCGCCATTCGATATTTGGTAGGATACTCTAATCGATACTGGCGTAATACCTCTTCGTCTTGTACTGCATACGTAAATCCATGTTGCAGCTTCTTCATTAACTCTCGATCAAGTTTACTTCGGGCATTGGATTTGCCCCACAATGCATACATGATATGCCCTGAAATAGGTAGTAATAGTACGATGTAAACCCACGCCATCTTATACGCCATACTTCTTTGGTCATTGACCATACTAAAGATTAATACCACACTGCAAATAATCAGTGCCAAATATAGATAAATGGTATACTGGCTAAATAAAAACGGCAGTGCGATGATAAACCCAAACTGTAACAGCACTAACAGCCCAACAACGAAGGCCCGTAAGAACCCACTAAAATGACTTTGTACCCGGCCTTTCACATGCTCCCTAATCGGACTAACAAATCTACTTTTGTTCTTCATCTTTACCCCTTCTAAACTATCATATAATAATTACTTCCTATCATTATAGAAATTAATTCGTTCTTTAAGTTCTAAAAGATAATAACGGCCTTTTGTAAATGTCAATGTTGGGAATGCCTTTAGTAACCGTTTATGTATAAAATTATGTTTTCTCATATTTGACTTGTATTTTGTTATGAAGTGTTTAAACTTTCCTTCTAACTCATGTTTAAACATGGTAACTTTGCGCTCTTTTTCTTCTTCATTTAAGTCTCTTGATAGACCTGCCTTAAACCTTGTAGTAAGTATGTTCATCGCAGAATCCCGTTTTTCAGAAAGCTTTCCAATCGTTGTACTATAAAGTGCCTCTTTTACCTCTCCTGTTTTCTCAATCAATGATGTACTAAGCAAATAAGTAAGTAGTTCTTCTCTAAGTTCATTCAGACGTTCCATGGTGTTACTAAGCTGCAATGTATATACTACCGTAACTGCAAAATCCACAAGCGTAATAACAACTAGTACATAACCGGCCCATTCCCCAAAACGTCTTGGTATTCGCTCAACTAACTTCTGTACGTAAGGTCCTAACACATACACATCCGCAACCGAAAACACCGCCCATAGCAACGACGCAGGAAGACAAACCCGTCCTTGATAGTTATATTTGAATCTACTGTAGTCCCACCATTTTGCATGGAACGCTTGTTCCATCAATACTGCGGTAGTGTATTCTAGCAACGTAGTCAATATGAACCCTAACAAAAATACTGCTGCCACATGCCCTGAAAATGGCCGTAGCAAAAGATACACCAAGGTCCCTCCCATCCCATAAACGGGAATGATCGGCCCATTCAAAAATCCACGGTTTACAAACATTTTCTTTGCCAAACTACATTTTGTAGACTCGTAAATCCATCCTGCGAAACTAAGGATAAAAAAGCTATATACAACAAAAAACAAATCCATTCCGTATAGTTCTATATTCCACATAGTCCATCCTCTTCTTCGATTTTGTACGAAACTAGTATAACACAAACAATTCCAAATGCTAATTAAAAATTGCCTATCTGATACAAGTATGATATTATGGCTACAAAATATGATATTTTGAGGTGTACTCATGGAAATATATAACCAAACGCTACAACTTGAGATTCCCTACCCTGTGGAAAAACTAGTTGCACGTACGAATGCGTCTTCCTTTGAAGACTTTTTGTTTTTCGATATCGAAACGACAGGACTATCTGCAGACATTTCTAGTCTATATCTAATTGGATGCCTCTATTACCGCGAAGGCTCCTTCCATATGATTCAATGGTTTGCAGATTCCTATGATAGCGAAACAGATCTGTTAGAAGCATTCTTTGCCAAACTAAAAGAATTCAAGGTGCTTCTTCACTATAATGGACAAGGCTTCGATATTCCTTATCTTCAAAAAAAAGTACTGCAATATCAACT
>CALZJY010000232.1 GCA_945787925.1 uncultured Anaerosporobacter sp.
TCATATCAGTCTTAATTTTTTTAGTATTATTACCTTGTCCCTTTGACACTCCTGTAACTGAAAAAAGAACATCCCATAACCGGTAAAATTTACAGGTCTAGAATGTCCCTTTTACGCTAATAAACTATATTATTAACACACACTGTTTCTTATCCACAACTATATAATACCAAAATGTTTAAACGCCTGCATAATCGCCTCTTCCTTCTCCGGTGTACACTTTGGCTGTTTTGCATTCTCAGATTTAGGCAGATTAAAATTCTCTGCCAGTTCCAATCCACATTTCTTCTTAATCTGTGCAATATAAAGATTGGAAACCTTAAGCCCTGTCTGTTCCAACACATATACTTTTATCTGCTCATAAGTTGCTTTTCCTTTAAATTCAGACAAGTCCATATCCTCTAGGGAGAAATCAACCTTCACTTTTCTGTTGTCGACCATTCCCTTGGAAAGAAGAACAACCGTCTCCACATGTACCGTTTGAGGGAACATATCTACAGCGATTACTTTTTCCACTTTATATCCTTTTTCTTGAAGGATTACAAGATCTCTCGCAAGAGAAGTTGGTTTACAGCTGATATATACCATGCTGTCCACTCCATAGTTGATGATCTTTTCAAGAGCCTTTGGATGGATACCATCACGAGGAGGATCAAGAACGATGAAGTCTGGTCTTTCTTCGATTGTATCAAGCATCTTTAATACGTCACCTGCGATAAATTCACAGTTATCAAGACCATTTAATTTTGCGTTTTCTTTCGCAGCTTCTACTGCTTCCTCGATGATTTCCACACCGATTACTTTTTTCGCAACTGGTGCAAGGATTTGAGCAATTGTACCTGTACCAGAGTAAAGATCGAAGATTAACTTATCTTTTGTTTCTCCGATATAGTCACGTGCCGTACTATATAATACTTCTGCTCCAAGAGAGTTTGTTTGGAAGAAACTGAATGTACTAATCTTGAATTTAAGACCTAGTAATTCTTCATAGAAATAATCTTGACCGTAAAGTACCTCCATAGAATCAGCTTTTACAACGTCTGCTAAGCTGT
Organism: uncultured Anaerosporobacter sp.; assembly: GCA_945787925.1. Classification (GTDB taxonomy): domain Bacteria; phylum Bacillota; class Clostridia; order Lachnospirales; family Lachnospiraceae; genus KM106-2. The sequence goes on from CALZJY010000232.1 coordinate 1,053, forward strand.
CGTTGATTACATGGCTGATTCCAACGATCTTACCAGATAAATCAAGCGCTAATAATCCTTCTACGAATGGTTTTAAGTCTACTTCGCCTTGAGAGCTTGTTACTAGGCAGATTAACATTTCATTTGTTTTTACTGCTCTACGAACTAATAAATGACGTAAGAAACCTTCGTGTCTCATTTTGTGGTAGAATGTCACGTTTCTTTCCGCAAAGAAATCTAATGTGAAACGAAGCACTTTGTTATAGTCTTCATCTACGATTTGACAAGCGTCTGTTGTCACGATATCGTGGAAGCTACCTTTTTTATGCATACCAAGTGCTAATGGGCCATCTTTACACTCATCACCGAATGAGAATTCCATTTTGTTACGGTAATTGAATTCTACTGGGCTGCCTTTGATTCCTTCGAATTCGTAATCTTCACATACTGCATCGATTAAGCCTTTTACCCAGTTTTCTTTTAATTCTAATTGTTTTTCATATGGCATGGATTGTAGAGAACATCCACCACATTCCCCAAAGTTTTTACAAACTGTTTCTCTTGTTTCGGATGGAGAACGTTCGATTACTTCTAATAAACGTCCTTCGCATTTTCCTTTACGCTTTTTATTGATTTGCGCTTTTACTTTTTGGCCTGGAAGACCATTTTTTACGATGACTTTTTCATCTTCTATATACATAATTCCCTTGTTTGGGAAGTCAACTTTTTCGATAATCCCTTCAATAATTTGACCTTTTTTCATCTTAACCTCCGGTTTGTATTTCTGTTGAAACTTTTATTCGACTTTATTTTCAACCTTTTGATTTTAACTGATTTTTAGACTTATTTCAACCTATTTTCCTTTCTTATTTCCCATTTACTAATGGCATCATCACGTTTGGAATTAACCAAGCGACCAATGGGCCTACAAAAAGTGCAATAAGCAATGTCCCCACATTGACAATACTTCCCATAAAAAATCCGGCTACCACCAACACGATATCCACCACTATTCTGGCATATTGTAAGGATAGCACTCCCGTATCACGAAGCAAAAATCCCATCATATCATATTGGCTGATTCCAAGGTTCGCACTGCTATACATAGCAATTCCCGAACTAGTAATTACGATTCCCGCAATGACTAGCAGAAGGCTGATGAAGAAGTTGAATGCTCCTTCTGGAATTCCAAGCAACGAGAGGACGATATCGGAAATATATCCTACCCCAAACATCGCAATTATGGTTCCAACTCCAAAATACTTCCATCCAGGATAAATAAATAGAATGGTCAATACGATATTGACAATTAACTGTGCATTTCCAAAACTTGTTCCGATGATACCTGCAATCCCCAAGTTAAAACAGGAGAACGGATCGGTACCAATATTAGCAATTCTAAACAGGGAAACCGCAATACTAATCAGCACAACCCCTAATATGGAGTAAATAAATCTTCTAAATGTAAAATCTCTCATAGTCATTTCCTTATCTAATTCTTATTTTTCCTTTTTTCTTATCTGCACATGTGTTTTATTATCAATCTATACTATTTTGTCTTGCATTTTTAACTTCTCCCATATATAATATACTCTGTATTTTTATGTTTAAACTAGTATTTATCTGAAAGAAGGATACATTATGAAAATTACATTAGATACACATACCCATACAATTGCCAGTGGGCATGCGTATAATACGATTGATGAAATGGCAAAAGCTGCAAGCGAAAAAGGCTTGGAATTACTTGCCATCACAGAACATGCAATGAGTATGCCTGGTACTTGTCACCAGTATTATTTTGATAATTTAAAGGTCGTTCCAAGACAAATGCATGGCATGCGTCTTATGCTAGGAACAGAAGCAAATATCATTGATTTCAATGGTAAGCTTGATATGCCAGACTACCTGTTAGAAAAAATGGATCTTGTAATTGCAAGCATGCATTTACCTTGTATTGTTACCGGAACTAAAGAAGAAAATACGAACGCTATGATTGGCGCAATGAAGCATAAGTGCGTAAGCATTATCGGACATCCTGATGATGACAGAATCCCTGTTGATTATGAAGCACTTGTAAAAGCCGCAAAAGAAAATAGCGTGTTGTTAGAATTAAATAACTCATCACTAAATCCTAACGGATTCCGCCAAAACGCAAGAGAGAATGATATCAAGCTTCTCACTCTTTGTAAGGAGCATGGGGTATATATCTCCCTAGGTAGTGATGCCCACTATAAAGACGACATTGCAAACTTTGGCTATGCAATGGAATTATTAAAAGAAGTAGATTTTCCTGAAGAACTGATTGCCAATACGGATGTGGATAAGTTCCTTTCCCTACTTCATAGAAAGAGAACCGATATTTAATATAGCAATATCCCTCTTTACTTTATGACTTTATCGTGCTAAAATGTTGTCGTGAAAAACTACTACTACAATAAAAAGACAACTTTACTGATTATAGAAGAATTATTTTGAATGTTTGTATTTGGAGGGACTATAATGAATAAAAAAATCAAAACACCAGCGGTTGATTATCTGTTTGATGCGATTTTGAGTTTAAAAGACCGCGAAGAATGTTATGTATTTTTTGAAGATATTTGTACGATCAACGAATTACTATCTCTTTCCCAGCGTTTCGAAGTTGCGAAGATGTTAAGAGATCATAAAACATATTTAGAGATTGCCGAAAAAACTGGTGCCTCTACTGCTACAATTAGCCGTGTAAACCGTTCCTTAAACTATGGAAACGATGGCTATGACATGGTATTTGAACGTATCGAAATGCCAGAATGCGAAAAAGAACAAAAAACAACGCTTGAATAATCAAGCGTTGTTTTTTGTTCACTATTCTTACTTTTTTGTTTTTTTATCTTTCGCTTCTTTGCCTTTTGGTTCATTGCCCGGTTTGAT
>CALZJY010000233.1 GCA_945787925.1 uncultured Anaerosporobacter sp.
GACAGTCGCCAAGGTCATGCAAGCAAGACTTTGGCTCGTTGTTCGCGTAAATAAAGAAATACCCTTTATGAATCTAACATACATAAAGGGTACTCTTATTTAGCCTTCTATGGCGATATACTTCTTACCTTCCACCTCTGGCTTCTCTTCTCTCTTTGGAATCGTCAAGGTCAGCAATCCATTTCGAAATCTTGCCTTGATATCTTCCTCCGTTATTTTGTGACCAACAAAGAATGTCCTTTGATAGTGGCCTGTATATCGCTCTTTTGTTATATATGTTCGGCTCTCCATATGCTCTTCCCTTTGGGAAGTTCTTGAGGCACGTACAATTAGATATCCATTACTTAGTTCTGCCCGAATATCATCTTTTGAAAACCCTGGCAAATCCATATCAATCTGATAAGAGTTGTCCGTTTCACTAATGTCGGTAAACATTTCGTTTACTGACCGTATTCCGGTCGATTGGCCGAAGAGATCTGGTAGCAACATTGGCATTCCTTCTTTCTCATTTATAAGATTATGATAGTTTTTTGGATACTACTACCTGTAGAATAACTTACAACCCCTTTGTTGTCAATAACAGAGATTTTTTTGCTTCTCCATTCCCTTCTGACTCCTTTTAGAAAATATCAAAAACCACCTATCATTTTGCTATTTCATGCATATAGTATACTGTAATGCCTATAAGAAAGAGAGCTGACATGAGAGAGCAAAAACCTCCCTGCTGCATTATTTCAACCGATCGATTCACCTTCGGCAATAATCAAAAAAGCATTGTTATCTTTGCAAATCCCAAGAATTCTAATGTAGCAATTGAACTAGTTCACATCAGCCATGCAAACTTATCTGGAGCTCCGGTGATTGTTGATACGTATAACTGCACCAAAGTTTTAGGTGATTTAACATTTACGGCCCAACCTGTCGTAGAAAATATCAACTGTTCTACATGCAGTGGGTATCAAGCAAAAATTGCATATGGACCTGGTGATGTCATGGATCGCTGCAGGCATCTCCTTGTTCGCACCTTATCTCCTTATCAAACATACTATGAACCAGTTTCTAATCACCGTATCCTTACTCCAGGCACGAACTTAGTCTTCAGTTTTGAGACTGCAGATCCAAAATGCCTTGCTACTGTTTCTTGCGGCTTTATGTGGTGTGAAAAAAGACTGTCTCGTTAATCAGACAGTCTTTTTCACACTCTATCTATATTGCAGAGCAATCCACTAGGGAGAGGCTTCTTCGCTTGTTTTAGCTGCTTTTATTTGTCACTCCAACGCACACGTTTTTTTCCGCCGCCATTAAACTTCTTTTTCCCTGCTGCTTTCCCGCTAGAATTTGATCCGTAACGGTACTTGCTCTTTTTATTTACTGGCTTTCCGCTTAAAGAAATATCTTTTACTTTCTTAACGTCAATTTCTCCCTTTGGAGTCTCTTGTTTTTTCTTACGCTTTGGTTTTTCTGTTTTTGTAAGATTTATCATTGGCCATTCAGACTTTAATACCATGATACGTTTACGAATATGACGTTCGATTGCTGCGAAATGATCTACTTCGTCAATACAGCATAAGTTAATAGCACGTCCTTCTTCTCCTGCACGTCCAGTACGTCCGATACGATGGATATACACTTCTGGACTATCTGGAATATCGTAGTTAAATACATGCGATAATTTGGAAATATCGATACCACGAGCTGCAATGTCTGTCGCTACTAATACTTTTACTTTTCCCTTTTTTAATTGAAGAAGTGCATCTTGTCTGGAATTTTGATTTTTATCTCCATGAATTGCACGGGCACGTACTGCCACTTTTAACAAATGCTTGGATACCTTTTCTGCCCCATGTTTTGTATTGGTAAATACGATGGCATTTTTCACTTCTTCACTCTTGATTAGTGAAGTTAATAAATTTAATTTATTTTCATCATCTACGTAATATACGCATTGTTTTACTGTATCTACTGCATTTGTTACCACGTCCTGTTTCACTGTTTCCGGATTTCTTAAGATTGTATCCGATAAACGTTCGATTGGCTTTGGCATAGTTGCACTAAACATTACCTTTTGACATTGTTCTGGTACCGTTGTCGCAATCGTTCTGATATCTTTAATAAATCCCATGTCAAGCATTTGGTCTGCTTCATCTAATACAAGAATTTCCACTTGATCCAATTTCACATGGCGTTGGTGCATTAAGTCTAATAAACGCCCTGGAGTTGCAACTAAAACATCTACTCCTTCTTTCAGCATGTCTACCTGCTCCTCTTGGCTTACTCCACCAAAAATTGCTCCTGCTTGCAGATCAAGGTATTTTGCATATGCATTAAAGTTATCGCAAATTTGGATGGCTAACTCTCTTGTTGGAGCCATCACTAGTGCACGAACTTCTCCCTTATTTCCTTTTACTAACTTCTGTAGGATTGGAAGTGCAAATGCTGCCGTCTTTCCGCTTCCTGTTTGGGCACACCCTAATACATCATGCCCCTCTAATAATAATGGAATTGTCTTTTCTTGAATCTTAGAAGGCTCTTCGTATTTTAATTCTGTAATTGCCTTTATGATTGGTTCTATTAATTGTAATTCGTTAAATTTCATAATTCATTCCGTTTCTATTAATTTTACTTTAGGATATAGTATATCACATTTACACATATTATGTCGAATACGAATCTACTTTAACGTCGACTATAAAAAGAAAAAGAGTCTCCGACGCATTTTTTTGCATTCAGAGACTCTTTTAGACTTATAAGCCTACTATAAAACCTTTTCCCTATTTATAAAGTTCTACTAGCTTTAATAAATGTTCGTAACGATCTTTTGCTGCTTTTTCAGATGCTGCAAATAATTCTTCTGCTCTTTCTGGGAAGGAACGAGTAAGTCTTGTATAACGAGTTTCGTTATTTAAGAATTCTTGGTATGATCCATCTCCTGATTTAGAAGTTAAAGTAAATGGATTTTTACCTTCTGCTTTAAGTGCAGGATTGAAGCTAAATAGATTCCAATATCCAGCTTTTACAGCTTTCTTCATTTCATCTTGACAATGGTTCATACCACCCTTAACTCCGTGTAATTCACAAGGAGCGTATCCGATGATAAGTGAAGGACCATTGTATTTTTCAGCTTCTGTTAATACTTTCACTGTTTGTGCTGGGTTTGCACCAAGTGCAACCTGTGCTACGTATACATATCCATAACTCATAGCGATTTCTGCAAGAGATTTCTTACCGATTTCCTTACCTGCTGCTGCGAACTGACATACTTCACCGATGTTAGAAGCTTTGGATGCCTGTCCACCTGTATTGGAGTACATTTCTGTATCAAATACCATAACGTTTACGTTTTCACCAGATGCAAGTACATGGTCTAAACCGCCGAAGCCGATATCGTAAGCCCAACCATCTCCACCGAAGATCCATACAGATTTCTTAGCAAGATATTGTTTCTTCTCTAATACTTCTTTCGATAATTCACAACCAGCTTCTGCTGCTTTTTCAAGATATGGAACTAATGCCTTTACTGCATCAGAGTTTTCTTTTGTACTCTCTTTTGTTTCCATGAATTTAGCGATTGCTGCTTTCATTTCTTCAGAAGCTTGTTCTGATTCTGCAATCTTAACAAGTTTTTCAACTGCTTGATCACGTAATGTTTTTTGTCCAAGATACATACCGAAACCATGTTCTGCATTGTCCTCGAATAAGGAGTTAGACCACGCTGGACCATGTCCGGAATCTTTATTTACTGTATATGGGCTTGTTGCTGCTGGACCACCCCAGATAGAAGAGCATCCTGTCGCATTGGAAATATACATATGTTCACCAAATAATTGAGTGATTAAACGAGCGTAAGAAGTTTCTGCACAACCTGCACAGCTTCCAGAGAATTCAAGAAGTGGTTGATTGAACTGAGAACCTTTCA
>CALZJY010000234.1 GCA_945787925.1 uncultured Anaerosporobacter sp.
GTTTGCAACTTCCCCCACATACATGCTGTTCGTTCCTACTGTTACTACTTTGATTACAATCTTCATCAGTTCTACTGCCATGCCTGAAATTGGTCCAAATGCAAATAATGCAACGATGGATGGTACATCGCTAAAGTCAAGCTTATAGAATGGAGGCATAAGTGGAAGGGAAATCTCCAAACTCATTAATACCCCTGCTACTGCTGCAAGCATTGCGGTTGCCACTAATGTTTTTAAATCCATTTTCTGTTTCATAATAGGTCCTTTCCGCCCTGTTGGGCATCGCTTATTCTCGGCAAATTGAGCGATTCGGAAAGTAAAGAAAAAAGCCGAAGATATTGTAACTACCTTCGGCTAAAACGTATCTAGATGTTCCACTAAGTATATGCAAGATTACTTACACATAAATGAGTGGATTTCTAAATACACGATTACTTCTTTCATCCAGACTATACTGTTGGTTTTGGAATTCTGTCGCTCGATGCCACAGTCACCAAATCGGCCTAAAAAGGTTCGCGGACTATACCGCCAGTAGGGAATTGCACCCTGCCCCGAAGTTCGTATTCAATTTGCTTTGTTTAGCATAGCAAGAAATATCATCCATGTCAAATGCCAAGAGACTCGTTCGGACATGCTGTTTCTTTCTTTTTGAAGTTCTCTAGATGCATTTCATTCTATAATGATACTAGTTTTCTTAACTGTTTTCGTCACTGAATCAGCCTTGCCTTATTTTCTCAAGTATTTTCTCTTTTATAATAAGGCGTTATTGCTTCCACTAGCTCTAAGGTTTACCTGCCGAACCTGTCCATAAATAATAAATCCAATTCCCAAGACAATACATGGAATCAATACTGCCACGACCCTATTTTGGTATTTGAATGTCTTTACTTGCCTTACTCCAAACGGTTTTCTTATGGAAATAAACACAATCAGTAGTAAAAGTACTAACACAATACAGGTGCTAATCTACTGCCATTGGCATCATGACGCCTACTGCAACGATTGCGACTTTTGAGCCCTTTTCTACCACGTTGTTCTTGTTGTAAATGCTATAATCTGTTGTATCTTCCTCTCCTGTAAAAACAAATCTTCCAGGTACACGGATACCAACTGGATGTTCTCTTTGTGTCGTTGCAAATTTAAACATCTGAAGATATTCTTCTTTTGTCGTTGGTGCTAAATAGATGAAGTTTGGAATATGGGCAAACATTTGAATATCGCATAATGCAATATGAGTATTGGAGTTCATTCCATATACACCTGGATTTAGCACTAACATCGTTGCCGGGTTATCATTTAAACATAAGTCATGAGACATTTGGTCATACGTTCTTTGGAAAAATGGCGCCATCGTTCCAAACACTGGAGTGCCTCCATTCTTCGCAATCCCACTACACATGGCCACTGCATTTTCTTCTGCAATACCAACGTCCATGAATTGTCCACGTTTTACGTACTCTGCACGTTTTGCTTCTACGAAACCTAATCCCATTGGTACACCTGCATTTAGGATGACCGCTTTTTCATTGTTGTCAATCAGGTCTACTAAACTGTCGAATAACGTTGTGTCTACCGCTCCTCCATTTCCTTTTGGAGAATCGAATACGTAATGAAGGGCTACCGTCATCTCTACCATGCCAAGATTTGGACCACTATGGCCACCCACATTGCTGATTCGGTGAATCACTGCTTGTCTTGTTTCATCTGCTAATACTTGCAATTCTTCTTTTGGAATTTTCTTAATGTCCTCTGGACCATTCACGTTTTCTAAATACATTCTTCTATCAACATACTGAAATCTCCTGTTGCTTTTCTCTTTCATTCTGCTACAATCTATCTTTGGTAATATAGCAAAGAAAAGAGGATTCGTATGAAAACTAATTTATACATAGATTCGGGGGAGTCTAGTATTGCGTTATCACCACAAGGGAAAACTTCTTTTTGGGTGAACCTTCTTCGAACTATTATTAATTTTTCCAAAACACAATTTGTTTTATCCATTGCCGTAATCGCAATGCTGATCACTTGTATCTTCGTTCCTGTTGATACGAGTTACCTTGGCTACTTTAACTGGCGCACATTAGCGACGTTATTTTGTACGTTGGCCGTTGTTGCTGCCTTTTCTCATATCCATGTGTTTGAGATTCTTAGCAAGAATATCGTAATCAAATTACACAACCTTCGTAATGCTACGTTAGGACTTGTATTTATTACATTCTTTGGCTCCATGCTTCTTGCAAATGATATGGCATTGCTGACATTCCTGCCACTTGGGTTTTATGTACTAAATAGTACGGATAACAAGCAACATATGGCATTTACATTTATTATGCAAAATATCGCTGCTAACCTTGGTGGGATGGTGACACCATTCGGTAACCCACAAAACTTGTATTTATATTCTTATTATGGAATTAATACGATGGAATTCGTGAAGATTATGCTGCCTAGCTTCTTAGCGGCTACGGTACTAATTGTGGTGTGTTGTCTGTTTGTAAAACCGACTCCACTTACGTTAAAGAATGATGAAGACTATGTATTAGATAAAAAGAGAACTTTGATTTATTCGGTTTTATTTGTTGCTAGTATCTTAATCGTATTTCGTATTGTTCCTTATATCTGGGGAACTGTTGCGATTACGATTGCGTTATTACTCTTAGATAAAGATAGCATTAAAGAAGTAAACTATCCGTTACTTGCTACGTTCTGTGTGTTCTTTGTATTCAGTGGTAATATGGCTAGAATTCCTGCTGTTAGTGCATTCTTTGAATATTTACTTCCTAAGAATACATTATTGTTTGGGATTCTATCCTGTCAGTTTATTAGTAATGTGCCTAGTGCAGTCTTGCTATCACACTTCACAAATGACTATGCAAGTCTGCTGCCTGCGGTGAATATCGGCGGGTGTGGGACGTTGATTGCTTCACTAGCTAGTTTAATTACGTTTAGTGAATATAAGAAGCATAATCCAGCTAAGACGAAAAGCTATGTAATTAAGTTTTCGATGATTAATTTTAGCTTTGTGATTCTCCTATTTATTCTGCAATCTACTATTGCGAACTAAAAAAACCTTCTGTGATTCGAATAATTCGATCACAGAAGGTTTTTTCTTATTTTTCTAGCGAAATTGGAATTTAGCAAGCTGTATAAGTAAATACTTTTAAATCTGAAATTTCTTTTTCCCCCCAGCCGTTACCTTGAATAGTATCAATCTCCTCAATAAAACCGTTTTTAAGTAGCGCTCTTTGTGAATATACATTTTCAGGCATAACATACGCTTTGAGCATTTTAACACCAACATCGTAGCAGAGATAATTCACCCTAAGCCTTACCGCTTCTGTGGCAATTCCCCTATTCCAATACGTTTCATTCAAACGATAGCCTATTGTTATCTGATTTCCCCTTTTTTTATAATCAAACATCTCGGCAAGCCCAATAAGCTTATCAGGTTCTCCACACAGATAAATGCCTGCAATAATCATTCTTTTTTTCTCAAAATCTCTACCGCCAGGATTTCTGATTGCCGCAAGCAGATTACCACGACTTTTTTTGTATAAAAATGGTGGAATATATCGATATATATTATCGTTACTGGTTATCTCATTTAAAGCGTTTACATCATCTTCGGTCATTTTTGTGATGATTAGCTTTTCACTTTGTAAATATGGAAAACTTTCAAACAGTTCTGACATAGCCCACCTCCTTTTCAAAGCAGATTGCTTCTTCCATTGCCTCTGTATGGAAGCTTGCCTCCCCACCATTTCCTGTGATTGCTTTTAGTTCTTTCGATAGTTCTGCACGAAGCCTTACTGCTTCCTCACAATTTACCGAAACTTCTTTGATTGTAAGTTTCATCCAATCACCTCTTCTTCCGTTTTCGAATCCGTTTCCATCCAAAC
>CALZJY010000235.1 GCA_945787925.1 uncultured Anaerosporobacter sp.
GTAAGTTTCATCCAATCACCTCTTCTTCCGTTTTCGAATCCGTTTCCATCCAAACAGAGCGGCTGCCACAAGCAACACTAGATTTATTAGGTAGCCCCCATCATTAATTAACTTTGCCTGACCCTCTCCAAATGCTTTCACCATGGCCTGAATCAATATATTATGTACCGCATGCAGGGAAATATACACCCAAATGGATGCTCCATATTTACTGTCGCTGAGTGCTCCCATAATAAAAGTAATACAAAGGACCTCAATCAAGAAAAAGCATGCTCCTTGCCACAATGGAAATTCAGTCACCAGTTCTCTATTTAACAATAATGGAATATGCCATCCAAACCATATGACACGCTGCTGCTCCCACTCTTTTCTAGAAATCGCATACACTTTCGTAATCGTATTGACGGAATCTTCATATTCCTCGATGAGCTGCATTCCATTTTTTATTGCAACCTTGTACGAACCAACATTCGTATCTTTCATATAGGTGTATATCCTCTGAAATGGCGTGTGTTCAAAGATAAAGTCCTTACAGGCAATGGCTGCCTCTGTCGCATAGCCTTTTCCCTGGTGCTCCTTCTTGATATGGTATCCGATTTCTGGCTTGATACTTCCATGAATCGTCTGCATCGTTATTCCGCAATCCCCGATCATTGCTCCACTCTCTTTTACTACGATGGCAAATAAGCCAAATCCAAAGGTTTCATAATTCTCCCTATTCCACTGAATCCATTGTCATCTCTCTAAGAAGCAAACGTTTCGTTTCTAACTGCAATCCAATTCCCCCTACCCTTTTAGTACTTGTTTTAAAAACTTTGCATATTGTTCTGGCTTGGAAACCTGAAAGCCACAATGGGTATTTCCTGGATAGTCCTTGTACTGGGCATATGGATAATTCTTATGTACTCGTTTCTTTGACATATGTGCTGGTTCCCCCTTCGAAAATAAAAAGAAAAACCGTTTCTGTGTCTCTTCCTTAAAACTAGGCAATGGACAGTCATAACAAATTTCTGTTACTGCCTTAATATCTTCCTTCGTAACAAATTCCGATGCCTGAATAAACTCACGTACCATTCCTCGAAAATGCTCTACATCGTCTCCTCCTAATTTTTTCACAAAAGGATCGTGTAACGCCTCTTCCTCTGTCTTTCCATGGCACTTTTTCATCAGGCCCTCGAATTTCTTAAACATCGTAAACTTAACTACTTTCGGAAACTTAAAAAATGGACCTCCATCAAAAAAAATGCTTCACTGGAATATTGCAAATTGCCGCCACTGCTAGTGCAATCTCAGCTCCCATTGACGTCCCATGAAGCATTTCCAACGATTCAATTTTTTCTTGTTGGAGGTAGGAGACAATTTTTTTTGCCTCCTCCATTCCACCCACCAATGGCTCCGAACCACGATAATGTCCATCCAAAGTTGGCAAAATCACATAGTACTCGTCCTTTAGCAAATCTGCAAAAGGGAGACAGCTCTCTGACGTACAAAACATGCCTGGAATACAGAGTACTGTCTTATTCCCTTTCTGTCCTAATGTTTGAAACCTCATATACATATCCCCCTTTTTCTTACTCCTATCTCATCATCCCAATTCGGATTAACCCAAGGATTAATAAATGTACGGGGTAAAAAAGATAGAAGAACCATTTGGAAACTACTTTTCCCTTTTCCATTCTCTTTCCATTATAGCAATAAAGAATTACTACTGCTGACAATGCGACACCTAACGTCGATGAAGTCGAACGAATTAGCGTTTGAAGTAAGTCATATTGTGCTACATATGTTAAGAAGTTTATAATCCAAAATATAACTATGGATTTGACATATGCAATCTTTAGTAGATTTCTATCGTTGTTTGCCTCAACAAAGAATACGGTAAAGATCGGAGCGATAAATGCCCAGTCACCGAATGCGGATAATAAAAACAATACAATTAGATATCGCTTTCTTCTTTCGAGCTCAGTCATACGATCGTAGACATACACAATGCCAAAGCATAGCAATAAGGTATAGAACATATTAAATCGTTGCGACCGAATGATTGTTCCTTCCGATAATGCTAAACAAAATGGTATCTGTGATAGTACCGCAAACCACGCCAAACGTTTTGCATACTTTCTTTTGGAACGAGTATATCGATACCCTTCCACTAAGAAATAACACATCGTAATCGCTGTAAAATAGCCGATATCTATAAATGCTGTTCGTAACCAGGTATCGCCCTTCATAAGGACATTCCCGATATGGTTTAGTAACATCGTAAGCATTGCCATATACTTGATGATGTCTCTGTTTAATCTTTTGTCTTTCATCTGTCTTCCTTTTCCTTTTTGTTCTATTTTCATTATAGCATATCTAATTAAAAATCAAACCATACTATAACTATAACCAACTTTTCTCATGGAGGAATATTATGATTGTCAATACATCTAGTCCGCTAGAAAATGAAGCAGCACTCAATACGCTTGATATGATTCCAACCCCTTCTAACGATGCTCTTGAAATTTCCGCCCTTGTAAAAGAACGTGGAAAAGTCACTGGCTATCAACTATCCGATGGACGTATCATCACAAAGGAAGAAGGCGTAGCCATGGCAAAAGCAGGTGAAATTCGTGGAGTAGGTGTTGCTCATCGCAAGGATACTGAATATTTAAAATCCTTGCCAGATGGAACAGAGTCCAATAATCTCAGCCACCTTCCAACGGTACACTAAACGAATAGAATCCCGCACCTTTTCTTAAAAAGGATACGGGATTTTTCTAGTAGTTTTCTCTTTTTCTAATCGCTCCAATTATAAAAAAGGTTACACCAATCAGAATGCATACAATAAAATTAATTAACGTAACATTGTTATTGCTCATTTCACCTTCCCAGCTGGAGAAGTTCACATTTAGAATTCTTACCTTGAATACGCCATCTACGATCCAATAAATCACATCATTGATCACTACTAAAAATGCTCCACATAATAAGGATACCATTCCCGCACGGTAGAATCCGTTTACCTTCCAGTAACGAACACAACCAAAGATTGCCCAAGGAAGTATAACCGATACTGTTGCAATACTCATTGCAATTCTAAAATAATTTGGAACATCTACATAGCATCCAATGACGAACAGAATCAAATATAATCCAATCGTATCCCAAGCCATACATAATAAGCCCTTTTTATCTTTTAAACTTTCTGGCAAATTCGTATGATACAATACATAAGGTACAAAGAATACGGATAATCCATATAACGTTGGCACGATTGCTAGGAAGAACCAATTTCCCCCTGTATATAGATTGACTACAAGTAATAATAACGTAAGTGCTGCAACAAATGCTTCCATCGTACGAAGAACCGGTTGTTCTCTTACCGTGAGCGGAACAACGGTAACAGATGCCACTACCAACATAGAAGCTAATACGATAAAGAACCAATCTAAACCATGTCCAAAAGCAAGGTTACAAACTAAACATATAAACGTTGGAATCATTAATACTCCTGCGGTTACCATTCCAATTACTGCCGTTCTCTTTTTCTCTTTCTTTGCATGATGTTCTAATACGGAATCCTTTTCTCCTAGTAAGAACTCATCAATCCTTGTATCTTTTAATCGTTTCGCAACTTTATTACAATCCTCACATTGTTGTAAATGCTGTTCTACTATTTGTTTGCTTGTCTCACTGCATACGCCATCTTGATACAGTGGTAATAAATCCTGAATCATATCACAATTATATTGCTGTTTTGCTACATTCATCTTACTCCATCCCTTCCTGAATTTTTAATCTCGCACGGTGATAGGTGACGCGTGCCCAATTCTCTGTTTTTCCAAAAATTATTCCGATCTTGGCAAATGACAATTCTCCAAATATACGAAGCTGAAACACTTCCT
>CALZJY010000236.1 GCA_945787925.1 uncultured Anaerosporobacter sp.
TGACTTTAACTCCCGCACCTGCGTTATTCCCTTTCATCGCATTGCTTAACGCTGTTTGAAACCCACCGCTTGTTTTTTCACCAAACACTACTGTCTTTCTAACATAAGCACCACCGTTAGCTGTGCGTGTAGTATTTACATTGGCGATATTCTGTGCAATTATGTCGGTACGCAGACGCTGCGCCGTCATCCCTGTTGCACTAATGTTTAAACAAGAAAAAACTGACATCTCCCTTTTCCCTCTCTTCTATACACTTTGTAAAACGTTCGAAATCCTTTTAAACTCTTCTGTTATCGAATCTAACACTGCATTATACTTGATTTGGTTCTCCGCATAGTTTGCCTGTTCCACATCAATATCAACGTTGTTCCCATCTGTACGATAACTCAAATTAGATTGATCCGTATATACAATCGGTGTAATGGAATTCAAGTCCATGTTATTAACTGCATTATCCAACACTGGATCTGCTTCCAACGCTCTAGATAATAGACTATCAAAACTCACATCCTGTCTCTTATAATTCGGCGTATCTACGTTCGCAATATTATTCGCCATTACATTATTTCTAATCCAACAGGCATCTGCTGCTTTATCTAACACATTCACATAATTAAATGCACTTGAATTTATCATCAACTCACACCCTTTCAATATGCAATTCTATACCAATTTCGACATATATACAAGTAATTTTTGATTTTTTTAGTAATTTTGATATTATAATGTATGAATTAACAGTTTTAGATATTTTTCTTGTATTTACCGACAAAATTATACCTTGTTTTCATTCTTTGTCTATACGAAAAAAGACCTATAGATTTCTCTATAGGCCTCCTGTTTATTTCTATTTAACTTTTTAACTTCTTTAATTCATCAAATACAACATCATTTAAAACTTTAATGTAAGTGCCCTTCATTCCTGAAGATCTAGATTCAATGACTCCTGCACTTTCGAACTTTCGAAGTGCATTTACAATAACCGATCTAGTAATCCCTACTCGGTCTGCAATCTTACTCGCCACTAAGATTCCCTCGTTTCCTTCTAGTTCATCAAAGATATGAGTAATTGCTTCCAATTCAGAAAATGACAACGTGCTAATTGCAGATTTAACAATCTGAATCTTGCGATTCTCTTCTGCATTTTCTTCATTTACAGAACGCATCATCTCAAGTCCAACTACCGTCGTACCATATTCACTTAGAATAATATCGTCGATAGTATATTGTGCGTTGCATTTGTATAAAAACAATGTCCCTAAACGTTCTCCTGCAATGTCGATCGGTGTAATAATTGCTTGATATTGATTGACATCATCGAACTCAAATCCCAATGTCATGAGATTTACATTTTCCTTTGTAGATAAGACATTCAATAAGCGTTCATTCAACATATTGTCAATATATCCGCCTACGTTGTCTTTAATCAACTCGTGTATTTCCTCGATATCCTCTCGGTTCTTAACACCTAACACCTTACCCTTTTTGCTTATAACAAGAATGTTTGACTCAAGAATGTCACTTAATATTTCGCATATATCATTGAATACGACTTTATGCGAATTATTGTTATGTAGCAACTTATTAATTTTTCTTGTTTTGTCTAGTAATTGTACACTCATTACAATCCTCCCGCACTGCAAGATTTTCTTGCCAAGAAATTTTTGATACAGTATATCAAATTTAGTAAACAATGTATTACTGTTTCAATACTACCACATTTTTTCAGCAAAAACAATACTATTTCCATTATTTTGACAAACTAGCGCTAATATGTAACTTATTTTCCAAATTTGCATAATTTTCTAGACAATATCCATCTATATTCCACCTGATATTTACATCTTTTGTTTTCTTCTTCCAACCATTTCTCAGATCACCTCTACGTCATACAAGCAAGACTTTTACTCG
Organism: uncultured Anaerosporobacter sp.; assembly: GCA_945787925.1. Classification (GTDB taxonomy): domain Bacteria; phylum Bacillota; class Clostridia; order Lachnospirales; family Lachnospiraceae; genus KM106-2. The sequence continues at coordinate 1,913 of CALZJY010000236.1, forward strand.
TTGTTCGCGTAAGGAAGAAAGCCATCATCAAAAAATCTCGTTTTCTGATGATGGCTTTCTTGTATCTATTCTTGATTTTCTTCTTTTACCCTTGCTTCCACATAGCCACACTGTTGATCCATGCAAACAAGTTTATTTCCTTTTTCTAATAGGACATTATTGCATTCTGGACAACGTTTGCCCGATGGTCTTTGCCATGACATAAAGTCACATTCTGGATTATTTTCACATCCGTAATACTTTCTCCCTTTCTTCGTCTTACGAAGGATGATTTCTCCATCGCACTTCGGACACTTCACACCAATCTTTTCAAGATACGGTTTTGTGTTACGACACTCTGGAAATCCAGGACATGCCAAGAACTTACCATGTGGTCCGTATTTTATTACCATGTTGCGACCACATTCATCACAGATCACATCGGTAACTTCATCTTCAATCTTATATTCTTCTAACTCTTTTTCTGCTGCCTTAACAGCTTCATCAAGATCTGGATAGAAATTCTTGATTACTGTTTTCCAGTTTACTGTTCCATCCTCTACACAGTCCAATAGACTTTCTAAGTTCGCTGTAAAATTCACATCAACAATACTAGAAAATGCTTTCTTCATAATTTGGTTAACCACTTCGCCAAGCTCTGTTACATAAAGGTTTTTATTTTCTTTTGCAACATATCTTCTTGCAATAATCGTTGTAATTGTTGGCGCATAGGTACTTGGACGGCCAATCCCTAATTCTTCTAACGTCTTAACAAGACTTGCTTCTGTAAAATGTGCAGGTGGCTGCGTAAAATGTTGTTTCGAATCCATCTCTACTAACGAAAGCTGGGATTCTTTATTTAGCGTTTTAGATAATGTATTGGAATCAATCTTATCCTCTTCCGACATATAAACAGACATAAATCCATCAAAGATGATCTTAGACGCTGAACAAGTAAAACGATACTCGTTTGCATCAATCTTAACAGATGTCGTTTCATATTTTGCAGCTTTCATCTGACTTGCAACGAAGCGTTTCCAAATCAATTGATATAAACGGAATAAATCTCGACTTAAAGACTCTTTCAACATAACAGGAGAATATTCTACATAAGAAGGACGAATTGCCTCATGCGCATCTTGGATGCGTTTCTTCCCTTCTTTCTTCTCTTCTTGGTCGTCAACGAATTTTTCTCCATACTGTTCAAGAATATATTCTCTCGCATTTGCCTTCGCTTCATCGGAGATACGTGTGGAATCGGTACGAAGGTACGTAATCAAACCTACGCTTCCTTTTCCTGCAATATCTACACCCTCGTATAATTGCTGTGCTAGACGCATTGTTTTCTGTGTAGAAAAGTTTAACGCTTTTGCGGCCTCTTGTTGTAGCGTACTCGTTGTAAATGGTACTGGCGGCTTCTTCGTTCTTTCACTTTTCTTTACTTCGGTTACTTTATACTCTGCTCCTTCAAGCTCTTGTAAGATTTGATCAAGTTCTTCTTTGGACTTAATCGTCATCTTGCTATCTTTCTTACCATAGAACTTTGCTACAATCGGTTTTCTATCACCTTTTACTTGTAATGCTGCATCTAATGTCCAATATTCTTCTGGAACGAATGCATTGATTTCTTCTTCACGATCACAAATAATACGGAGTGCTACTGATTGTACACGACCTGCACTAAGCCCTCTCTTTACTTTCGCCCATAACAGTGGACTAATTTGGTATCCCACCAAACGATCAAGCACACGCCTTGCCTGTTGTGCATCAACTAAATCCATATCAATTTCTCTTGGCTGCTTGATGGATGATTTAATAGCATTTTTCGTAATCTCATTAAACGTGATACGATTCACTTTCTTATCTTCTAACTTTAATGCTTTTGATAAATGCCAGCTAATTGCTTCCCCTTCACGGTCGGGATCGGTAGCAAGATAGATTTTATCCGCTTTCTTCACTTCCTTACGAAGTTTGGCAAGAATTTCTCC
>CALZJY010000237.1 GCA_945787925.1 uncultured Anaerosporobacter sp.
GGAACCAATATACTGCCATGACCATCGTTGTTTTACTGATCTTTACGAATGCAGTGGCATTTTCCTTGGAGATAGCATAGGATGGCCATGCCTAGTAAGTAAATAAGTGCTGGCCAGAACAGGTAGCGGATTTCAGGATAGGTGCGAGTCGTTGTAAGCGCAAACGCAGGAACGATGAGTGCGAAGAATAATAGTCCCATCAGACCGACAACAAGCGTGATTCCTTTCAGCCATTTTGAAATTTCTGCAAGAGGGAAAATGAAAGGTTGACATTGATGATGGAAGTATTTAACATATTTAAAAATGAGCGAGCTTTTGTAAAAGGAGGTGGTTGGAATGAATCAGAAATGGAAGACCTATTTAAAGGATCCATGGAAGTTATTTAACCTTATAAATAATGGGAAGCTGCTATATTGGATACCGGACGTGCTATTTTTAAAAATCGCATATTGGTGCAATATGGGGAAACGATTAGATTTGGAGCATCCCGAGACCTACACGGAGAAATTACAATGGCTAAAGCTATATGACCGAGAGGACAGTTATACAACCTTAGTAGACAAATATGAAGTGAAGAAGTATGTAGAAGGAAGGATTGGAAAGAAATATGTTATTCCCGCCTTGGGGGTATGGGATTCCTTTGATGAGATTGCATTTGAACAGCTACCCGAGCAGTTCGTATTGAAATGCAGCCACGATGTAGGTGGTGCGGTCATTTGTAGGGATAAGACGAGTTTTAATAAAAAGGTGGCAAGAAGAAAGATTATGAAGTCGCTAAAAAGGGATTATTATAAGCTCACCAGAGAGTGGGCCTATAAAGAGGTGCCACATCGGATTATTGCAGAACCGTACATCGCTGGGGAAGGAGGTAGTGAGCCAACGACCTATCGGTTCTTTTGTTTTAATGGAGATGTCAAGCATGTGCTGACGTATGTCAATGAAACCAAGGATAGAAGGATTGACCTATATGACCGCTCATTTCACCGTCTGCCAGTAGCAAATGGGGCTTCTAACGCAAGGAAGGCAGACAAGAAGCCAAAGGAATTTGATGAGATGAAGCGGTTGGCATCCAGGCTTTCGAGAGGGTTCTGTCAGATTTGTATTGATTTTTATAATGTGAGTGGAAGGATATATTTTGAAAAGATGGTAATGTTCCATGGGAGCGGATTCATGGAATTCGAGCCAGAGGAGTGGGACTTGATCTTTGGAGAGTATGTAAGGTTGCCTCAGTAGAATTTGAGTTTTATCGTGGAATCTTGGCGTTTCTCTTCTTTTTTGCATTGGAGGTTGCGTTGCATACTTTCCCTTGAATCGGAAAATCTACTTTTATAGGGCTAGCGAGTCTAGCGCCAATTTTCTATAGAAGAGGTGAAAGTATGAAAGAAGTACAAACAACCTGCAACTTTTGCGGATTGTGTTGTAATTTGAACTTTTATGTAGCAGACGGTTCCATTGTGGGCGTACTTCCCACAAAGGGATATCCAGTCAATGATGGATTCTGCTGTATCAAGGGAATCGCGTTACAAGAGCAACAAACCAAGGTTAAGATTCCGCCAATTCCTAGAGTAAAGAAGGAAGATGGCAGCTTTGGCTATATGCAATGGGACGAAGCATTTTCCTATGTAGCGAAACGCCTGCTTGAAATCAAAGAGAAGTATGGTGAGGAGAGCATTGCAGGAATCAGTACAGGCCAGCTTACCCTTGAAGAGTTTGCCTTATATGGTCATGTGATGCGCAACTACTTAAAGGCAAACGTAGATGGGAATACAAGGCTTTGCATGGCGACTGCAGTAGTTGCCTATAAACAGAGCTTTGGATTCGATGCTTTACGCTGCAAGATGCCGAACTATCCGATACGATCATTATCGTTGGTGGCAATCTAGTCGTATGCCAACCAATCCTTTGGGGACGCATTACAAAGAACAGCAGTGCCAATGTAGTTGTGATCGATCCAAGAAAGAGTGAGACGGCACAGGTAGCAGACTATTGGTATGGCATCAAGCCAAAGAGCGATCTTACGTTACTCTATACCATTGCCAACCTATTGATTGAAAAGGGTTGGATTGACCAAGAATATATTGACCAGAGCACCGAGCGGTTTGAAGAATTCAAGGAATTCGTAAAGGATTTCCCATTAGAGCGAGGCGTAGAAGTTACGGGAATTCCAGCAGAGGACATCCTACATCTAACAGAAATGATTCATAAAGGAAAACGTGTTTCCTTCTGGTGGACCATGGGAGTCAACCAAAGTTACGAAGGCGTTCGTACCGCTCAGGCAATCATCAATATCTGTTTAATGACTGGCAATATTGGAAAACCAGGAACAGGTCCAAACTCCATTACTGGACAAACCAATGCCATGAGCTCTAGATTGTTTAGTAACACCTCTTGTCTGTATGCAGGTGGAGAATTCTCCGACCCAGTCAGAAGAAGACAGGTTTCCGAGGCAATCAACGTACCGGAGGACATGTTAGCGACAAAGGCAACGCTTTCCTATGATCAGATTGTAAGCAAGATCAATTCTGGAGAAATCAAGGCACTCTGGGTCATCTGTACGAATCCAAGGCATTCTTGGACGAATAATGATCAGTTTAGAACGGCCATGGAAAAACTAGAATTCTATATGGTACAAGAACTTTATGGAGATACGGCAAGCTCCATTGATTGTGACGTACTTCTTCCGGTCGTTTCTGGATTAAAGAAGGCGGGAACATATATCAATATGGAACGAAGGATGTCTGGTATGCGTCCTTGCTTAGAGCGAGGAAAGGATGAGAAGACTGATTACGAAGTCATCCTTGGAGTGGGCAAGGCACTTGGAATGGGCAAGGCAATTGAAAATTGGGAGACACCAAGGCAGGCATTTGAAATGATGCGGGAATGTTCCAAAGGGCAACCATGTGATTTCTCAGGTATCTCATGGAAAGACTTAGAGGAATCGAGAGGAATCCAGTGGCCATTCGTAGCAGGCCAGGTATTAGAATCTGACCAACGACGCTTATATGAAGATGGCACATTCTTTACTCCATCGAAAAAGGCACAATTTATCTTTGAGGAACCAAGGGAGAATCCGCTACCTGTCACAGAGGAGTTCCCATATATTCTGAATACCGGAAGAGGAACCGTAGGACAATGGCATACGCAGACAAGAACGAGAGAATCCAGATTTATTATGGATGTCGTAATTCGAGAGCCTTATGTATTTATGAACGTAGAGATGGCAAAAGAGTATGACGTAGACAAGAGCGGACATGTGATGATTTATTCCATTAATGGAAAACATGCGAAGTTTCTAGTGAAGCCTACGACAAACGTCCCATATGGACAGTTGTATGCGCCATTCCATTATCTAGAGTGTAATACGCTTACACCAAACGTATACGACCCATACTCCCTAGAACCATCTTATAAGGCGACACCAGTCAATCTTAAGAAAGTAGAGGCGTAGCAGATGTATCGAATCAATATAGACCGTGATAAATGTATTGCCTGTCTTACCTGTGTAACGGCATGTATCGTAGCCAATAATAGTTGTGATGCCAGAGACCGCATTACGCTCGATAGCGATACAAAGCCAAGTCAGATTTTCTGCAGACATTGTGATGCGCCAGAGTGCGTGTTTACATGTATGACAGGAGCCATGCGAAAGAACAACCAAAATGGATTTGTGGAATATAACAAAGATCAGTGTGCGAGCTGCTATATGTGTGTTATGGCATGTCCGTATGGTGTGTTAAAAGCAGATCGTGTGACACGTAAGGAAATCATGAAATGCAATATGTGCGTGCATCGAACAGACGACGGTTCTCCAAAACCAGCATGCGTAGAAAAATGTCCAATGAATGCAATCATTCTATCGGAGGTGAACTAG